>VBOO01000246.1 GCA_005877505.1 Nitrospirota bacterium | reverse complement strand
CACGACGCCCGCGCCGCGGCTCCAGAGGCCGATCCCGCCTTTCTTGTACGTGGCGAGCTCCCAACCGTCCTCACGGGCCGAGAGGAACCGGTTGTTGAGGAACGCTTCGAGGACTGGCCCCCGGATCGACAGCCGCAAGGTCTGCCACACGCCGGGCTTCGTGTCGACCTGTTGCTCCTGGAGCGTTCGCGGTTGGCCGTTGACGACCTTGTCCAGGCGGACCAGGTTCTCCTGCGGGCTGAGCCAGATCACAAAGTAGTTGCGATCATCCTGGGCCCGGAAAACCACGCCGGTTCCCAGGCTCTCACCGCCTTGAGCCGTCTTGATCCGCACCGACAGTTCCAGGTTCGCCGCTTCCACCGTCTCAAGAAACAGCACCTGCGGCGAGAGGCCTGCATGGTCCGGGGAGATGTAAGCCAGCACGTTCGGCGGAGACGATGATTGCGGGTCCGCCTTGACTTCCCATCGCCCAGAGTCCAGGTTGACCGAGGCGGGAACGAACCCGGAGGGAAGCTGACCGGGCTGATCGCGGTCAAACCACCAATCCTGGAACTGGAAATCGGCCCGCGCGAGGTCACCCGCTACCAGCAACGCAATCACCGCGCCGACCAGTCGAATCACCACAGGCAATCCAAAGGGGACAGGCTGCTTTTCGCCCCCAGCGACGTTGCGCCTCACCGTTCCATCGGTAGACATCGAAAAGCTGCCTGTCCCCCTTCCTGCGCAGTATACCGTACCGAATTCGGGTAAATCGAGGGTGGTTATTTGACCTTGAGCTCGGTCCAGGCGCGGTCATAGAGCTTGATCGCCTCGCCGACATCCTTGATCCACTCGAGCCGCGCAACCACCGATTCGGGAGGATAGATGGCCGGGTTCTGCGCCATCTCCTTGGGCAGGAACTGGCGCGCCTCTTCGTTGGCGCTGGCGTACATCACCTTGGACGTGGTGAGGGCGGCGATCTGCGGTTCCAGCATGAAATTGATGAGCGTCATCGCGTCGTCCTGGTGCTTCGAAGACTTGAGGACGCACAGGTTGTCCTGCCAGATCGTCCCGCCCTCCTTGGGGATCACGTACTTGATGGACGGCCGCTCGGCCGCCGCCCGCAAGATGGTCCCGCTCCATCCGTGGGCCAGGGCAACCTCGCCCGAGACCAGGAGCTGGTCGTAGTTCTCGCTCGTATAGGTCTTGACCAGGGCCTTCTGCGCCATCAGCCGCGCCTTGGCCGCTTCCAGCTTCGCGGGCTGCGTCGCGTTCAGGGACTCCCCGGCCGCGCGCAACGCCATGCCGAAGACCTCCCGCTCATCGTTCAGCAGGCTGATCTTGCCCTTGTAGCGCGCATCCCAGAGCGTCTGCCAGCTTTTCGGCGGTGGCGTGACCAGATCGGCGTTGTAGCCGATGCCGGTCGTGCCCCAGAGGTACGGCACCGAATAGGTGTTCGGGGGATCGTAGTAGAGGCCCTTGAGGTGCTGATAGACGTGGGCGAGATTCGGGATCTTGACATGGTCCAGCTCCGCCAGCAATCCCTGCTTGATGAGGATCGAGACCATGTAGTCCGAGGGCACCACCACGTCGTAGCCCGACGCCCCGCCCTGAAGCTTTGCCAGCAGTTCCTCGTTCGAGCCGAACGTATCGGTCACCACCTTGACGCCGAACCGCCGTTCGAACTCCTTGACTGCGGTCTCCTCCGTATAATCCGACCACGTGAACAAATGCAGCGTCACCGGCTTTTTCCCCTGCTCACTCGCCCCCGGCCCACAGGCTGCGAGAACCGCGAGGGCACACGCGATGAGTAGGGGCACGGCGCGCCGTGCCCTTACATTCCCACCTATTTTCTGTGACATTTTGCCCATTGGCATTGTCATATTAGGCGATGCATAAGTTTGATCCTCATAAGCACAAGCGTCACTCCTTCCGCGTGCAGGGATACGATTATACACAGCAGGGAATGTATTTCGTCACCATTTGCACCTTCCAAAGAGAATGTTTGTTGGGTGTGGTGGAGAATGAAAAGATGGTCGCGAACCAGATGGGAAGGATTGTTGAAGAAGAGTGGCTGAATACACCGATACTCCGCTCCAATGTGTTATTGGACACATTTGTGGTTATGCCCAATCATTTCCATGGAATCATCGCAATCACATCCACAGGTAGGGGCGCGGCGCGCCGCGCCCTGACGGCTGAACGGTTTGGAAAACCTGTTTCAGGTTCATTGGCCACAATCATCCGTTCATTCAAATCAGCAACCACCAAACGCATCAATGAGATAAGGGACACGCCCGGTCAGCCTTGCTGGCAGCGGAATTATTACGAACACATCATACGGAGTGAAGAAGAACTTACAAAAGCACGCACCTATATCATCATGAATCCTTTAAGTTGGCATCTGGATCGCG
The DNA here is from genome assembly GCA_005877505.1 of Nitrospirota bacterium. Classification (GTDB taxonomy): domain Bacteria; phylum Nitrospirota; class Nitrospiria; order Nitrospirales; family NS-4; genus NS-12. The sequence goes on along the minus strand of VBOO01000246.1, from coordinate 632 downwards.
AGAATCCACAGAGCTTGGTAGGGGCACGGCGCGCCGTGCCCCTACACAATCCTGAATGGACAATGGGCTAGGTAACCTTCCGAAAGCCGTACAGGAAATGGAAGCCGTACAGGTAATGGTCATGGTTCGCAGCAAGGTCGGCGGGAAGATTATGCAGATCGCCTTGTGGAACACTTTGAGCGATCTTACGAACCTCCTCCCAGATCGGCGTATGCGCCCCTGCTTTCCGTTCACGGGACGCCGAACGAGTGCGCGCACCGGCAGGTTTGTGAGACTGTTTCCTGTTCGTTTTCATGTAGCAATTATAATGAGCATCTTAGATCAAGTAGGGGCACGGCGCGCCGTGCCCCTACACAATCCTTTCTGTTCGAATTAACTAATGGGTTGAGGCGACCGCTCATTATAGACACCTCAAAGCCGAAAAGGTAACTGCTCATTTCGCTTCTAATTCTTACGCAGTCGATTGATCCACCAGACTAGGGCACCAACCGCCGAGTACAAGACCGCATTGAGGCCAATTGAGATTGTCAGGATGACAAGAATTGAACTGAGTGGAGGATTCTCAAAAGAATCAAGAGCTCCCGCCATAATCCAGCTTGGCCAAAGTATCATTGCCAGGTATGGCCATCGAA
>VBOO01000245.1 GCA_005877505.1 Nitrospirota bacterium | reverse complement strand
GATTGCATGGCACACCTCCTAATGAGAACTGGATTTGACTCTATTCTAGCACGGTAGGCGCGTTAAGGGGTCAGCACAATCTTCCCGAAGAGCTTGCGCTCGAGCATCCGTTCGTGGCCCGCCCGGATGTCCCGGAGAGGCCGCACCGAATCGATCACGGCCCGGATCCGCCCCTCGCCCATCCACCTGGCCGCGCCCAGCAGTTCATTCCGTGTGCCCATGAACGAGCCCATGACGGTAGTCTGCCGCATATAAAGGTAGCGCAGGTCAACCCGCACCTCGGGTCCCGACGTGGCGCCGCAGGTGACGAGCCGGCCGCCCTTGGCCAGCGAGCGGAGGCTCTGCTCCCACGTGGCCGGGCCGATGTGCTCGATGACCACGTCCACCCCTCGCCCGCCCGTCGCGCGCTTGACGCCCTCCGCAACTGAGTCTCGCGTATGGTTCAGCACGACGTCCGCGCCCAGCCCCTTGGCCTTCTCGACCTTGTCGTCCGAGCCCACCGTCGTGATCGCCCGCGCACCGGCGGCCTTCGCCATCTGCACCGCCATGCTGCCCACTCCGCTGCCGGCTCCCAGCACCAGCACCTCCTCCGCCGGCTGTAGCCGGGCCAGACCGAACAGCATGTGCCAGGCGGTGACCGCAGTCAGAGGGAACGCCGCGGCCTCCTCAAACGAGAGCGAGCCGGGGATTGGAATCACGTTGAGGGCCGGCACCTTCACGAACTCCGCCAGCCCGCCATCCACCTGGGCACCGAGGATGCGGTACGATATGCAGAGGTTGTCCTGTCCTCTCAGGCAGAACTCGCACCGCCAGCACGAGAGCCCCGGCGCGATGAACACGCGGTCGCCCGGTTTCAGGCCCGTCCCCTCCCCCCCGTCCCGCTCCACCACACCGGCGACATCGCACCCGCCGATATGGGGCAGCGTGATCTGATAGGCCGGAATGCCCTGGCGAATCCAGATATCGAGATGGTTCAGTGCGCAGGCTTTGACCCGGACCAAGACCTCGCCCGGTTCCGGCTTGGGCTCCGAAGCGTCTTCATACCGGAGCACCTCCGGCCCGCCGTGCTGGTGAAAGCGTGCCGCCTTCATCCGTTCAGAACGTCACGGACCCTTCGATCACCATGACGGCCTGCCCGCCCACGGTGACATGCTGGACCTCATCGTCATCTGAGTGAACATGCACGGTCAGGCGGGACGGGCGGTCGATCTCGTAGCCCTGCTCGCAGATGATCTCGGTCGTCGGACCGACATCCACGACCCCATGCTTGACGAGGTACGCGCCGAGCGCGCCGCTCGCAGACCCCGTGGCCGGATCCTCGAGGACCCCGACCGGCGAGGCGAACATTCGGGTGTGCACCGTGGACTGTTCCTCCACCGTGACCGTCGTGAACAGCATGAGACCTTGGGCCTTGTGCTGCTCGCAGACGCTGTTGAGGAGCCCGATGTTGGGGCTGGCCTTGGACACCGCCGTCAGGGTGCGGACCGGTACGATCATCACTGGAAAACCTGTGGAGACGACTTCCACCGGCAGGCCGGTGCCGGTGATCTGGGTCTTGGGCACCGAGACGGCCTTGGCGACTTCGAAGAGGTCCCGCAACGGCTCGACCATCCCGATGAAAACCGGCCTCGGCTGGTTCATCATGATCTGCCGGACGTGCCCGTCCCGCACCATCATCTCAAGAGAGAACACACCCACGCTGGTCTCCTGATGGATGCGGGTGACCGGCTCCTGCAGCCGCAGGACGCCGAGATGCGCCAGCACGTAGAAGGCGCCGATCACTGGATGGCCTGCGAACGGAATCTCCCGCGCGGGGGTGAAGAACCGGAGACGGTACTCGGCGGAGGGATCGGTCGGCGGGAGCACAAAAACGGTTTCGGAGAGGTTCATCTCCCGGGCGATCTTCTGCATCTCCCAGGCATCCAGGTCGCCTGCGTCCGGAACCACAGCCACCGGATTACCCCCGAACACGGTGTCGGTGAACACATCCGCCTGGTAGAATTTGACGGTGCGCCGGTCGGACATCCGCCACCCCCGAAGCGGCTTACTCTATGGGATACCCCCGTAATTGTCAACGCGACCGGAGGGTA
>VBOO01000238.1 GCA_005877505.1 Nitrospirota bacterium | reverse complement strand
AAGGCATGAAAGCGGTTTTCGCTTTCCCGCAGCGCCCGATGCTCTTGGGCCCGCTCCAGCGCCGTCCTCACCGTCACTGACAGGCGGCCGGGAATTTTGCCGTGCTGGGACGTTTTGATGACGTAGTCGTCGAGCCCGGCCTTCATGGCTTCCATGGCGATCTCTTCGCTGTCGGTTCCCGTCATCATGATCACCGGACAGTCAGGGTTCCGGTCTTTGACGGTGCGCAGGACGGCCAGGCCGTTCGTCCAAGGGAGCTGGTAGTCCGTCAGGACAAGGTCGTAGGCCTCGCCTTCTTCCAGGGCTTGGGCGAGGTCGGCTTCGCTGCCTATCAAGGTCGTGTGGAGGTTGGAGTGCTCGCGTTGCAGTTCGCGCTGGATCAAGGCGCGGTCGTCCGGATTGTCTTCGAGGATCAGGATACGGAGGGGGCGGCTCATGGCACTTCTGTCGGGCTTCTCAGTGCAGTTATGCAGGTACCTTTTCTGGTTTCCGTACGGAGCGGAATGGCGCGCCTTCCGGGTCAATGCAGATATCATGCCCGTAGGACGTCGGCTGGACGTTTGGCCAGGAGGCTATGGTCTCACGCGGCGAAGTGGTGGCGGCCACTGCACAACGCGATCTTAAGGGCTCGATACGGGACCGTTGAGATGGGGCGGCGCCAAGGAGGGTTTCAGGATTTTCCAGGGGCATGCGGTCCAATTCTGTACACTGTCAGATTTTTGACATAGGAGCGGCTCTGCTATAAGTTGCGATGGCGGTATCTGGAAAAGCCTGGGGGAGAAAGTGGTGCGCCCGGCAGGACTTGAACCTGCGACCTGCGGGTTCGAAGCCCGACGCTCTATCCAACTGAGCTACGGGCGCACAGGTTTCGGTAGGGTAATCGCATTCGGGAACACTGTCAATTGACGGCGAAATGGGGCTCATGACAGGCGAAGGTGCAGGAGCCGGGTTCGGAGGCCTGCGTGTGGCTGCCTTTGAAAGCCGGATGGCCAAGCAGATGGTGCAGCTCATCGAGCGGAACGGCGGTTGCCCGCTGGTCGCGCCGTCCATGCGTGAGGTGCCCCTGGAAGAGAACGCCGACGTGTTCCGTTTTGGCGAGCGCCTGCTTGCGGGTGAGTTCGACCTGGTGATCCTCCTCACCGGGGTGGGCACCCGCTTCATGTTGAAGGTCCTGGACTCCCGCTGGCCACGGGAGCAGACGCTGGCCGCTCTGGGCAAAACGCTGCTGGTCGTGCGCGGACCCAAGCCGCTCGCTGTTCTCCGCGAGGTTGGTTTGCGGCCGATGCTGTCCGTTCCGGAGCCGAACACGTGGCGGGATCTGGTCAGGGCCCTGGACGACCAGGGCCGGTCGCTGACCGGCGTGAACGTAGCCGTGCAGGAGTACGGAGTGCCGAATGTCGAACTGCTGAATGCCCTTGGGGCACGCGGCGCGATCGTCACGCGGGTCCCGGTGTACCAGTGGAGGCTGCCCGAAGACACCGGCCCGCTCACCGACGTGGTGAGCGCAATCCTGCGCGGGGAGGTGGACGTCGTGCTCTTCACTAACGCGGTGCAGGTGGACCACGTCATGCAGATAACCGCGCAGTTGGGCGGCGCGGATCGCCTTCGAGCGGCCTTGAGAAGGACGATGGTCTCGGCCGTTGGGCCCATTGTGGCCGAGCGCTTGCGCGCGCATGAGTTACCGGTGGATTTCGAGCCGTCCCATCCCAGGATGGGCATTCATGTAAAAGAGACCAGCGAACGAGCCGCGGCAATACTTATGAACAAGCGCGACGCTCCCCGGCATTGATCGAAAGGCCAACGGGTTTTCATAATCTTTTCAGCGCAGTACAAGTCAGCAAAGCATCATCTGCCCATTCCAGCCCGCCAGTTCACGAGAACTCCTTATCCATCCTTGCCGGTGAAATGTAACTTTTTTGGTTCAGGAATGTCATATCCAGAGTAAAGGCAGGCCGAGGAGAACAGCCTGGAATGTTCTCGACTCATAATCATTCAAGGAGGACAAGATGTCTACGATGACACAGGCAATAAGCTCTCGATTTTCTGTTATCCTCGCTATCGGTGCCTTGCTGACATGGGCCGTTTGCGTTTCTGCCGAAGTTCGGGCCGACGATCTAGGCCAGAGGATGATGCGGGGTGGGCATCCCGAGCATGGCAGGGCCATGCACGACTTCGTCGGCCGCTCACTCCACCGGTTACTCCGTCATGGAAAGGACCTTGGCTTATCACAGGAGCAGCGTGTCAAGATCAAGGCCATCGCGACTGACTACACGAAGACTCGTATCCGAGAGGAAGCTGCTTT
>VBOO01000240.1 GCA_005877505.1 Nitrospirota bacterium | reverse complement strand
GAAGGCAAGTGCAACCCTCCGAAGCATTATCGAAAACCTCTCCGCTGGTCGTTCCACCTAACAGCGTCACAGCAGGCTCTGCGGGTCGACGTCAATGTCGTAGCGCAACCCGCCCGCGCGTCCCGCCTTGTCCAGCTCTGCAAGCGTCGACTGCACGGCCTGCCGCAACGCCGTCCCATCCGTCCCCTTCACCACGAGCTGCCAGCGCACGCGCCCGTGCGCGCGGAACGGGACGGCGGGGATCGGGCCGAGCACGTTGATCGTGCTGTCACCCCCACCCTCACCCTCCCCCATCGAGGGGGAGGGGATATGGCTTTGCTCACCATGCCCTCTCGAGGGGGAGGGGATATGGGAGCGCAACAGTTCGGCCCAGCGCTTCGCGGCCGTCTCGACTCGTTCCTCCTTGATGCCACTGACCCGCAGCCCGATCAATTGGCCGAACGGGGGATAGCCCAGCGCCTTCCTGGCCGCCAATTCATTGTCATAGAAGAACCGGGGATCCCGCTCGGCCAGGGCGCGGATGACGTGATGGTGCGGGACGTAGGTCTGCATCACGATGCGAGCGGTCGAATCCTTAAAGTCGGCCAGGGCCATCACCTCACGCAGCGTGTGGTAGGCCCGTTCGGCTGCCCGGAAGTCCGGCAGATTCAACGCGGCATCGGGATGGACCAGGCCCACGAGGGACACGACCGGTCGGGGAGATCGCGTAATGACCAATTGGGTGCCGATCAGGATGTTGAGCTCTCCGGCCTGCAACAGCGTGAGGATGGCCGAATTGGCGCGATCGCCGCCGGACCGATCGCGCTCCAGTCGAGCGACACGGGCCTCGGGAAAGCGGACTTTCAGCGCTTCTTCCACGGCCTCGGTCCCGAATCCGGAGGGAAGTAGATGGGCTCCCAGGCAGGACGGGCAGGCCTCCGGAACCTGTCCGGTTCTGCCGCAATGGCCGCATCGGAGCAGGCCGTTGTGTTTATGGTACACCCATCCCACCGCGCAGGCCGGGCACTTCACGGCCTGTCCGCAGTCGTGACACAGGAGCACCGGCGCGTACCCCTTGCGGTTGAGAAAGAGGAGAGCCTTCTTGCCAGCAGCCAGACAGGCTGCGATCGCCTCAGTGAGCGGCGGGCTCAGCATGGTGCCCAAGGGCGCGTCACGCAGGTCCACCACCGTCACCGGCGGCGCCCCGACAGCGGTCGCGCGCAGTGCCAGGACCTCCAAGCCGACGGCGTGCACGGTGTCCAGCGAAGGATGCGCGGAGGCCAGCACGAGCACGGCCCCGGCTCGCCTGGCGCGTTCGTCGGCCACGGCCCGCGCATCGTACCGGGGCGCGTTTTCCGCCTTGTAGGCGGGATGGTCTTCCTGGTCGACGACGATGAGGCCCAGATGGGCGAGGGGGGCAAAGACGGCTGAACGGGTGCCTACCACGACGGACGCGTCGCCCTGCTGGATGCGGACCCATGCCTTCCGGCGCGCTCCAGGAGGAAGGCCGCCATGATACACCTGGCAGCACCGTCCCCAACGAGACAGGAACACGCCCTGGCTCGCCTCTACTCGTGCGACTTCAGGGAACAGCACAAGCGCGGTCCGTCCCTGCTCCAGCGTCGCCTCTATGGCGTGGCCGTAAAGTTCCCCCAACTCGTCGGTGGCCGCGGGTACGAAGATGCGTTCCTGGCGATGGTGGGCGAGGGCGTCCAGGACCTTCGCGCGGAGCGGAGCCAGTTCTTCGTTGAACGATGAACGCTGAATGCTGAATGTTGAAGGATCGGAGGCGGGAACAGGAGCGACCGACGGAATATCGTCCGCGCGTTTTGTGCGGGAAGTGGAGCGCGGCTTCTCGGGGGCGCCGTGGAACGCGAGACGCAGGCACTGTCCCAACGGGGCCAAGTACTGCTCCGAAACCCATTCGGCCAGCGCCAGGAGGTCGGGCGGGATGCTGGGTTTCTCGTCCACCCGTGTGAGGATTTCTCGGATGCGCGCAGGCTTCCCATCGGAGCCGGCATGTGGCGTGACCGCCACGATGTAGCCGGTCAGTGTGCTCCTGCCGAACGGGACGCGGACGCGCATGCCGGGGATCCACGGACCCGGATCGCCAGGCGGGACGACGTATGTAAAGAGGCGAGAGAGACGGCGGGGGACGGCTACCTGAAGGTACAGCGGGGCGTCGGAGGCCAAGGCATGCGTGTTACTGAGAGGTGGTCACCTTTAAAGCGGTGTACTGGCCGCCGCCGGTCTGAAACTCGACGGTCACCTTGTCCCCCTTGGCCAGGTCGCTCAGGGACTTGCGGCTTCCCGTGAAGGCCGTCTTGGCGTTCACGACGAAGGTGAACCGGTTGCCGTCCGGCTTCTTGACGGTCAGCTTGTTCGCCGCCGTGTCCACTTTCAGGACTTCGCCGGCAAATTGCTCTCCGGCCAGCGCTCCCGTCACCGTCAGGGAAAGGGCACAGATGAGAGCCATTGCCGTGCGCCGGAACATGCGACGCCTAATCCTAAATCGAGGGAGAAGCAAAAAGCAAATCAGTTGCCGGCGACCACGACATGGACGTGGCGGTTCTTCTGGAAGCACGCTTCATCCTTCTCGGTGCAGACCGGCTTGTCCTTTCCAAAGCTGATCACCGTGAAAGGATTGGTGACCCCCAATTCCGTGAGGAAGCGGCGGACTTCCAGGGCCCGTTTTTCCCCTAAGACCCGGTTATATTCATCGCTTCCCCGCTCGTCGGCATAGCCCTCGAGGGTAATCGGGGCCGTCGGGTTCTGCTTGAGGAGTTCGGCCTGGGCCGTGAGGGTCTTCTTGGCCTCATCCGTCAGCGCCCACTTGTCGAACTCGAAATAGACGTCCTCGAGGCCCTGCGGGAGGGGCGGCGCAGGCGCTTCAGGCGGCGTCACCTTGGCGACAGCCGTGGGCGCACCCTCGGCTGTCGGCACCTCTTTGGCTGGCGGAGGAGGCAGGCGGTTCACGAGGTCTCCCCGATGGATCGCGTCCATGCTCTTCACCACGTAGGCCGTCGCGGTCCGTGACTGCAGCCCGATGATTTTGAGCTCGGCGAGCACGACGTCCGGGTTCTTGGTAAAGTAAGAGAGCCGGCGGCCCGGACGGATCACGCTGAAGCGGTCTCCCAGCGCGACGCCGTCCGTCTCGCCACGGTCGATGTAGACGATTTCCGACTGCGCAGTGACCTGGCGCGCCTGCTTGAAGTCCACGATCACTCCAGTGAGGGGTCCGCTGGTCGTCTGATGGGCCGGTACCTCTGGAGGGAGTTGGAACGGCATCACTAAATCGCCGGCCGAGATCGAGTCGAAGGCGCGTTCGATGCGAGTCGTGACGATGTTCTCCTTGACTTCGGTCATAACTTGGAGAATGCCCAGGACGGCCATGATCTGTCCCAATGGGGCCTGCGTGAACGGATGGTAGACCTGCCTGGTGGGGCGGTAGAGAGTGAGCCGGTCGCCCACCTTGAGGTTTGCGTCCGGCAGCACCCGGATGTAGAGGATATCGCCCATTCCGAAGAGCTGTTTGAAATCGCGCGAGCCAATGACCAGGCCGGACACTTTCTCGGAGAACTTGATGTACCCGCCCTGAAAGGCGATGGCTGGATCGCCCGCCATGGCCAGAGGCGGCGATGCAGGAGCGTCTTCCGCAAAGCTTAGCGTGGCGGCTCCAGCCGGAAGGATGAGCGCCCATGCGACGACCAGGATCTGAACCCATGCCCGCTGCTGTCGTGGTATTTCCATGCCAGCCTCCAAGTTCACACTAAGGTGAGCATAGCAGATATCGAAGAGATGTCAAGATAAAACTCTTGATTGACGAGGGGTTATGATGGTGCTACGGTATCCCTGTGCAACGCGTGTTGGGCACGATAGGCGTGACGGTCTTCCTCTGGATCGTCCCTGCGATTCTCGATTCAGCGGAGCGGAGAGGGGACGGCCAACAGCGGCCAGGCTACGCGTTGCCCGCGGAGCCCGAAGAATTCGACCGCCGTGAAGTGGACGCCTACTACGACTGGCGGAACAACATGTTCTTCCGCGTCTTCAAGATGGCAAGCCAGGAGAGCAAGCCTGACTTCATGACGGCGCGCCGTACATACAAGGTCTCAACCAACCAGTATGGTTATGAGGTCGCCATCACGTTTGCCCATCCGCTCTTTTACTGGGTGGACTTCGACGGCAATGGGGAATTTGAACCCGGCAAGGGCGAGATGTGGATTGACGTGGAGGAAGACGGCGCCAACGGGAACGAACGGCTCTACGACCCGATGGTGCCGGGTGAGGGACCACGCGGGCCGGTGCCCATGCCACCGTCTCCAGGCAGATCAGGACGGCATTTATGAATTTTGTAGGGGCACGGCGTGCCGTGCCCTATGACGCGGGACCGAATCGACAATGGCCAAGCCTGACCAAAGGACGTTGACCAACCAGGCGGACCCGCCTGACTACGGCAAGACCGCCCCAAGGCGAGTCCGTACGCAAATCCATCGAAGGACAAAGACAGATGAGCCATTGGCGGAGCAATGGGATGCAGAGTCGGGCCAGCCGCCAGGGGATCTTCGTACCCCGCCGCAGAAAATGACCCGCCGGACATCGTCTGAGAAGCCGTAAGGCCCATTTCAAGCGCACCCCGTAGGTCTTTTGGTTGCTTGCTTTGTTTGAAAACGCGATGTTAGACTGTGTTTTCCCATTGTAAGTCTTTGTGTTAGGAGGTGGAGGCGTGAACGGGACCGGGCATCTGCTGCCCTATCTGGCGAATTATTTTCCGATTCTTGTGTTCATCGGGGTGGCGTTCGCGTTCG
>VBOO01000239.1 GCA_005877505.1 Nitrospirota bacterium | reverse complement strand
AGTGGTGGCTCCCATCGTTCTTCGAGACGAAGTACAGGTACTTGACCGGCGCTGGGTTCACCGCCGCCTGGAGGGCCTTCAAGCCCGGGTTCGCGATGGGGCCTGGCGGGAGTCCCCTGCTGGTATAGGTGTTGAACGGCGTCGGTCGTCCAAGGTCCTTGCGGGTGAGGTTGCCCGAAAAGTTGCGGATGCCGTAGATGACGGTGGGATCGCTTTGCAGCGCCAGGCGCTTCCTCAGGCGATTATGAAACACGGCGGAGATCAGCGGGCGCTCGTCGTCCCGCCCAGTTTCCTTCTCGATGATCGAGGCCAGCGTCACCACTTGGCGTTCCGTCAGGCCGAGCGCTGCCGCCTGAGCCTGTAACCCAGGGGTGTAGGCGTCCTTGAATCGGTGCACCATCGCACGCAGGACGTCCTCGGGCTTGGTCTTGCGTCGGAAGTGGTACGTGTCGGGGAAAAGATACCCCTCCAGTGTCTTCGCCTCGAAGCCCAATGACTTCACGAACGCAGGGTCTGCGACCAGGCGAGCCACGTCCGCTTCCGTCGCGATGCCCGCTTCCTCCAGCACCTTGCCGATCTGCTGGGCCGAGAGGCCTTCGGGGATCAAGACGCTGTATTGGATGACATTGCCCTTGACCAGCGCATTGAGGATCTCCGCAGGTCGCATCGCCGTATGCAGGTCATACTCGCCCGGTTGGATCCTCCGCTCGGCGTCCTGGACCTTGCCTAACAGCCGGAACCAGAACGGGCTCACGATCAGGCCCTTCCGCGCGAGCAGGTTGGCCACCTCCTTGAACGACCCGCCTTCCGGAACTTCCACGACCTGATGGACTGCGGTCGTCTGGCTCGGCAGGGCCACCGCGCGATAACCGTAGGCGGCCACCGCGCCGACGAGCACGAGAGCCCCCACAGAGGTGATCGCCGGCTTCACCCTGCAGCCTTCCGCTCCACCACCGTCACGGCCTGGGCCAGGGCGGCATCCAGCCGGTCGGCCTGCTTGCCGCCGGCCTGCGCCATCTCCGGGCGCCCTCCCCCCGTCCCGCCGATCTCCGCCGCCAGGGGCTTGATAAGCTCTCCGGCTGGAAACCGCGCCGCGAGGTCCTTCGTGACGGCCACCAACAGCGAGGCTTTGTCATCCTTGACGGCGCCCAACACGACGATGCCGGACTTCAGCTTGTCCCGCATAATGTCGGCGAGCGCCCGCAGATCGTTCATCTCCATGCCATCCACACGCCGCCTGTGAACGGAAACTCCCGCCACCGTGAGTGTCTCCCCTGCCTCTCTTTCGACTCCTTCAGTCGTGAGCCGGGCCTTGAGCTTTTCAAGCTCCTTCTCTTTCTCCTTGAGAGCAGCCACAAGCTTGACAGCCTTCACCAGAACGTCGTTGGGGCCGGCATTCAGGACCTCCGCCAGCTTTTTGAATTCTTCCTCCCGCTGCTTCAGGAGCGCGTAGGCCCCTTCACCCGTTTGCGCTTCGATCCGGCGCACGCCCGCGGCCACGCCGCCCTCGGAGACAAGCTTGAAGAGCCCGATCTCTCCGGTGTGGCGGCAGTGGGTGCCGCCGCAGAGCTCCTTGCTGAAGGTGTTGATCTCGACGACGCGGACCTCCTCCCCGTACTTGTCGCCGAAGAAGGCCAGCGCGCCTTCCTGCACCGCTTCGGAGATGCTCATGATCTTCGTCTGCACCGCAGCGTCGGCCCGGACCCGCTCGTTGACGAGAGCCTCCACCTCCTCCAGTTGTCCGGGCCGCACCGGGGCGAAATGCGCGAAGTCGAAGCGCAGGCGGTTGGGCGCCACCAGGGAGCCGTACTGCTTGACGTGCGGCCCCAGCACCTCCCGAAGCACGGCATGCAGGATGTGCGTGGCGGTGTGGTTGCGCGCCGCGCCAAACCGCAGGCGCGGGTCCACCTGCGCTCGCAGCCGATCCCCCTCGCGGACCCGCCACACCCTGGTGCAGGAACAAGTCCGGTGCCGGCCTGGTCGTCTGTTTCACCTCGATGGTCCCGTCCGGCCCGGTCAGGACCCCCTGATCGCCCACCTGCCCGCCGCCTTCCGCGTAGAACGGCGTGCGGTCCAGGGCGATTTCGATCTCGTCGCCTTCCACCGCTTCCTTGACGCGCGCGTCCTGCTTGACGATCGCCTGCACGAAACCCTCTGTCTCCAACTGGGCGTAGCCAACGAACTGCGTCGGCGCCACAATCCCGCTGAGGTCGGTGTAGATCTCCTTGGTCTTGGCCGCGACAAAGCCGGCGGACTTGCGCGCGCGCTCACGCTGCTCGTTGAGCGCGGCCAGAAAGCCTGCCTCGTCCACCGTCAATCCATGGTCCTTCGCCGAATCGGCCGCCAGGTCGAGGGGAAAGCCGTAGGTGTCGTACAACTTGAACAGCGCCTCACCCGAGATCACCCGCTGATGGGTCCGCTTCACCTCGGCGACGATCTCATCGAGCAGGCGCAGCCCCTTGTCCAACGTGTCTAGGAACCGCTCTTCTTCGGCTTTGGTGACCTGATCGATCGTGGTGCGGGCCCGCTCCAGCTCCGGGTAGGCTCCCTTCATCAAGTCAATGACGGGCGCCGTCAATCGGTACAAGAACGGCCCCTCGAGGCCCAGGCCCAGCAGCCGCCCGTAGCGGGCCGCCCGGCGGAGAATGCGGCGCAGGACATAGCCGCGCCCTTCGTTCGACGGCAGGATGCCCTCCGCGATCATGAACGCGATGGCCCGCAGATGGTCCGCGATGACGCGCATCGCGCGGTCGTCGTCCACCGAGGCGCCGTACCGTTTGCGGGCCATCTCCCCGATCGCGCGGATGATCGGCTGGAACAGATCGGAATCATAATTGCTCGTCTTCCCCTGGACCACCGCCGCGAGGCGCTCCAGGCCCATGCCTGTGTCGATGCTGGGCTTGGGCAGCGGGTGGAGCGCGCCCTTCTCGTCCCGGTGGTACTGCATGAAGACCAGGTTCCAGAGCTCAATGACCCGGTCGCCTACGCCGTTCGGGAACGGGTCCCCGGGCACGCCGGGTCCCTGGTCGTAATGGATTTCAGCACAGGGCCCGCAGGGGCCGGTGTCTGCCATCTGCCAGAAGTTGTCCTGCTCCCCGCATTTGACGATGCGAGAGGCGGGGATTTTGATCTTCTTCGCCCAGATCGCGTACGCTTCGTCGTCCTCCTTGTACACCGTCACCCACAGCCGTTCCGGCGAAAGCTTGACGACGCGCGTCAGGAATTCCCAGGCCAAATCGATTGCCTCTTCCTTGAAGTAGTCCCCAAAGGAGAAGTTGCCGAGCATCTCGAAGAAGGTGTGGTGCCGGCCGGTGTGGCCGACGTTCTCGAGATCGTTGTGCTTGCCGCCCGCCCGGATGCATTTCTGCGAGGAGGCGGCCCGGGTGTAGGCGCGGTGCTCTTCTCCGAGGAAGACACCCTTGAACTGGACCATGCCGGCGTTGGTGAAGAGCAGCGTGGGATCGGCCTGCGGAATCAGCGAGGAACTCGGGACGACGGCGTGGCCATGCCCTTTGAAGTAGTCCAGGAAGCCTTGTCGTAAGTCGTTCGCCGTCGGCATGGATCACCCAGAATCATGAATGGTTCGCCGTGACTCCGAGCACGCTCTCGCTGACGTCGGCGGAGAACCCGCGCCCCCGGAGCAAGCCAGCCCGCCGGCGGCCCTCCCGCGCCGGGTCGCTGAACCGGCGCGGCAGGGACTTGAGAAACCGTTCCGCCACGGCTTCTTCCGAAAGCCCGGCATACGCGCGCTCCACCGCACGGGCCACGGCTCCGGCGGAAAACCCCCGCGCCTCAAGCTCGGCCGCCAAGGCCTCCCGCGCCATCGGACGGCGGGCCAACCGGGCCTCCGCCACGCGGAGCGCGACTGCCCCATCGTCGACATAGCTCAGCCGTTGCAGGGTGCGGAGCGCGCGGCGGATCGCGGTGCCGGAAAACCCGCGTCCGGCCAGATGACGTTGGACCTGGGCCGCGCTCCGGTCCCCTCGCGCCAGATATCGGACCGCTTCCGCAATAGGATTGTCTTTAGGAGACACCCTTGCCGGTCGGCGAGCGCTTGTCATCGGGACGCTTCTCAGCAACCGGCCGGGCGTGCCCCGCAGCCTTGGCTCCCACGCCGGCGGCCTCGCGGATCTTGACCTCGATCTCGCGCGCGACGGCCGGATGGGCCTTGAGATAGTCCCGCGCCGCTTCGCGGCCCTGGCCGATCCGCTCGCCTCCGTAGGAGAACCAGGCCCCGCTCTTGTCGACGATCTTCCGGTCCACGCCGAGATCGATGAGCTCGCCGGCCTTGGAAACCCCTTCGGCAAACAGGACGTCGAACTCGGCCTGCTTGAACGGCGGCGCCATCTTGTTCTTCACCACCTTCACGCGCACCCGGCTGCCCATGACGTCCTGGCCGTCCTTGATGGACTCGATCCGGCGGATGTCGAGCCGGACCGAGGCGTAGAACTTCAGCGCGTTCCCGCCGGTGGTCGTCTCGGGATTGCCGAACATGACGCCGATCTTCATGCGGATCTGGTTGATGAACGCCACTGTGGTCTGCGAGCGGGAGATCGACGAGGTCAGCTTCCGGAGCGCCTGGGACATGAGCCGCGCCTGCAGGCCCATGTGGGCATCACCCATCTCCCCTTCGAGCTCAGCGCGGGGCACGAGCGCGGCCACCGAATCGATCACGATGATGTCCACGGCGCCGCTGCGGACGAGGGTTTCCGTGATCTCCAGCGCCTGCTCGCCGGTGTCCGGCTGCGACACCAGCAGGTCGGCGGTGTTGACACCCAACTTCTCGGCATAAGTCAGGTCCAACGCATGCTCCGCGTCGATGAAGGCGGCCGTGCCGCCGGTCTTTTGGGCTTCCGCGATCGTGTGCAGCATGAGCGTGGTCTTCCCGGACGACTCGGGGCCGTAGATCTCAATGACGCGGCCGCGGGGCAGCCCACCCGTGCCTAGCGCCAGATCCAGGCCCAGCGAGCCTGACGGGATGACCGGCACGTCAGGAGGAGGAGCTTCGGTGTCCCCCAGCTTCATGATGGATCCTTTGCCGAACTGCTTTTCGATCTGGGCGATCGCCAGTTCCATGGCGCGCTTCTTTTCTTCCCGCTCGGCCATCGCATTCTCCTTTTCGATGCTGATCGGTGCCAAAGTGATCGATTATACTCCAGCGC
>VBOO01000022.1 GCA_005877505.1 Nitrospirota bacterium | reverse complement strand
TGCCTTTGCGACGGACAGCGCACTCAGCGCCAATTTCGGGCGCCTCTGGGAGCCCGCCCAGGCGGATCCCGGCACCGGCGGGACAGACTGGCTTGGCCTGCTGACGGTGATCGGCGTGGCCATGGTGGGCTCGCTCTTCGCCGCCGACGCGTGGAACAACGTGACGTTCGTGGCGGGGGAAGTGAGAGACCCCGAGCGGACCCTCCCGCGCTCGCTGGCGCTGGGCACCGGCCTGGTCATCGCAATCTATCTCCTGACCAATCTGGCCTACCTGTGCGTGCTGCCCCTCCGGGGCACGCCCGACGGGGCCACCGTGCTGGACCGCGGCATCCAGTTCGCCGCGGAGGATCGCGTCGCGACCGCCGTGGCTGAGGTCGCCTTCGGCCACCGCGGCGGGGTGCTCATGGCCGTCGCGGTCATGATCTCCACGTTCGGCTGCAACAACGGCCTGATCCTGGCCGGGGCGCGCATCTACTACGCCATGGCGCGGGACGGCATGTTCTTCGCGAGCGTGGGGGCGCTGAACCGCCATCTTTCGCCCGCGCTGGCGTTGCTGGTGCAGGGCGCCTGGGCCTCGGTGCTGTGCCTGTCCGGCACGTACGGGCAGTTGCTGGATTTCCTGATCTTCTCGGTCCTGCTGTTCTATATCCTGACCATCGGCGGGATCTTTGTATTGCGCCGGACCAGGCCCGGGATGGCGCGTCCCTACAGGACCTGGGGCTACCCGGTGTTGCCCGCCCTCTATATCGTCATGGCGCTGTTCATCGAGGTCCAGTTGCTCCGGTACAAGCCCCAGTACACCTGGCCGGGCTTGCTCCTTGTCCTGCTGGGCATGCCGGTCTACTGGGCCTGGAAGAAGGTGACGAGGCAGTGAAGAGACACGATATTCCTTGACAAGCTTGCCGGGCTGAGCTATTCCCAACGGCGCCAATGTCGCTGGTGAGGGATGCCGTGAGCCTTGCCGGGCCGTTGAGACTTTTTTCAGCGTTCACCCTCGGTATTCTCTGCCACGCCTGCGCTCAGCCTTCCCCCGTTGTTTTGAAGTCGCCTCAGGAAGAGCCGCCTCGCTTTGTCCGGGTGGAGGCCCGCTACGGCGACGCCAATCCGGCTGGACAGATTCGGTTCAACCACCCGCTCGAACTCAATGAAAAAGAATGGACCAGAATACTAGAAAACGTGTGGGTCCGGCACGAACCCGGCCTCTTGATGTTCGCATTCCAGGATGAAGCGACGATCCCTGCCTTTACCCCGGACGAACTTGCGTTTCTGAGTCAATCGCTCGGCAAGGCGTTTGCGCGTGCCCATCCCGACGAATGGGTGGTGTTCGGTCTCGCGCGGGCCCGTTCTGCAGATATTACCGAGGTCACGACCGGCGGATGGGTTTGTCGAGGGCGACCGGTTGCACTTGATGCTGGCCAACTACCGTTATGCCGTCACCATGGCATCTATTCGGAAGCGGCTCTGGGACGATCCGCTTCAGTCTATGGGCAGCCGCACCTACATCTTTGCTCTCGGTGACTATCAGTCAGCCACGCTGGTCGGAGGGGGGCCAATGAGGGATCTCCTTGGAACTGCAGTCCCGCAGTTAGCCATCGAGTACAAGAGCCTCTTGAAGCCACCGGCCGCCGCCAAGCCGGTGCCAAAGTCCGATCCGCCGCAACCCACAACGTCTGCCGAGCAGGAGTCCGGCGGCGATTTCACCAAGAAGCTTCGCGAGCTCAAGCAGCTTCGGGACGAGGGGGTGATTACAGAGGAAGAATACCGGACCAAGAAGAAGCAACTGCTCGACAGATTTTGAGAGAGGAGGTGCCTTATGCGAGTGTTACGGGTATTCATCGTCGGGGCCGTTCTTGCCGTCATCGCAATTCTTAGCGGGATCGTCCAGGACGTTCGGGATGCCCAGGCGATTCCGGCCTTCGCTCGCAAGTACGATTTCGCCTGCAATGTCTGCCACGTGCCGGGGTTCCCCAAGCTGAACGACTTCGGGAACGTGTTCCGTGACCAGGGATACCAACTGGGAACGGATGGAGACCTGCCGACTTTTGAAGCGCTCGGCAAAGGGTTCTGGCCCGTGTCGTTGCGCACCACGGTCGGCTACCAGGTCGCAGACCTCCGCCTCAATGGGCAATCGGTGACCACCAGCGGGTTTGGCTTCACCGGCCTGGACGTTCTGAGCTTCGGCACTTTGGCTCGGAACCTCTCGTTCGGCGTGGTGTTCACCCCTGGCCTGCATGATGCCGGTTTCGGGACCGGGAGTAGTGTTGAGGAGAGCGACCTGGAATCCGCCTTCGTGCGCGTTCTGAATCTCGAGCGGTTCGTGGGCGGCGCGGAGAACACCTACTTGATGAACCTGAAGGTCGGCAAGTTCGAGCTGGACCTGCCGTTCAGCGAAAAACGAAGCCCAACGCTCAACACCCCGTACTTGATATACCACTTCACGCCTTTCGGCACCGCCAACCCATTCGGCCTCGGGGACAATCAGCCGGGGATCGAGCTGACCGGGATTAAGAGAACGGACATGACGGGCGGCTATTTGCGGTATTCGCTAGGGGGTTTCACGACGAACGGCGGATCATTTGGGGATGTCAGCGGTCGTAGCGCCTATTTCTACGGGCATGTGACCCAGTCGTTCGGCGGCTACGGCATCGTGGCGGGGCAGCGGATCGGGGCCTTTGTTCTGGCGGGGAATGCCCCAACGCTTTGCCCAGCTTCAACTGGCGGAGGAGCAATACCTGCGGGTGGCTGTCCTCAACCAGGGTCTGGAACCCAGGGGGAACCGTTCCGCAGAGTCGGGGTGGACGTAAGCCTCACGTATGGCGGACAGTGGAACCTCTTTGGCGTCTGGATGTTTGCGAACGACAGCAGCAACCTGATTACCACAGTAAGTGGTTTGCCCGCCCAGAATGCGCACTGGAATGGCGGCTTTATCGAGCTGAACTACAACCCGATCCAACTGCCGAAGTGGCTGTTCATCTACCGGTATGATTGGATCACCAACACACAACAAGGTGACCCTGCGGTTCCCGGCAACGTTCTCAATGAGCAGGGCCATACGATCATGGCGCGCTATTACATCCACCAGTCCACGCGGACCGATCTCGCGCTGCATGCCGAATACAATTCGTCCCGGATAGGAGGTGGGGGTGTCACCGGGAACGAGTACACTCAAACCACGCTGGTGGGCTTTGACTTCGCGTTCTAGAAGCTTGTAGTCGCAAGACGGCGCAGAGGTCGCGGGGGGGGGTCCTGACCTGGTTGTCGGGGCTCCCCCGTTTCATTCCTTGCACTTTCTTTTCAATCACTCATAAGCTATCAACAAGTCTAGAGAGTCGAATCGACGCGAAACAGGAGCTGGTGAGCTGGCTACGGTAAAAAAGCCTGTTTGAGGAGGACAGACCGATGCACCCCATCCATCCGATGGTCGTACATTTTCCTATCGCGCTACTCATCGTGAGTGTGATCTTCGACCTATTGGCGCTCCAATGGCCGTCGAAGAGCTTCCGCGAGGCGAGTCTCTATGCCCTGATCGTGGGGCTTCTGGGCGCGATACTCGCAATTGTCACGGGGAGCATGGCGGAGGATCACGCGGTGAAAGCCGGCGCACCAAAGACCGTCGTTGAGACACATGAACAACTGGCTTACGCTGCTTCGGTTCTCTTTGCTGCGATCCTCGTCATGAAGCTACTGATACGATCGGGACGACTACGGGAGTTGCCAGCGTTGTCTCTCACTGTGGGACTGGTCGGCTTGGTAGTCCTGAGCGCGGCGGGGTATTTCGGTGGAAGCCTCGTCTATGAGTTTGGGGGTGGATTCATGGGATCGAAGGCTGTGCTGGTTCCGTGAGGAACGGAAACCAGGCCAAACCCCGACAGGCCATGCTCGGAATGACGGTGGTTATCCTGCTCATGCTGATGGCGTACGCGTATGGACAGATTGTCGGAAATCCGAGGCGGGGCCGGGCGGTGTTTGAGCAGTACTGTACCCTCTGCCATGGCTCCGATGCGAAGGGCACAGGGCCGCTCGCAAAGACCCTACCCGTCCCGCCCGCGGATTTGACGGACTGTCGCAGGACGGCTGAAGATCCCGTCGAGGTCACCGAGGGGACGATCCGCCACGGCGGATCCTATGTGGGGCTCTCGCCGGTCATGCCCGCCTGGCAAGGCAAGCTGACCGATGAGCAAATTGCGGATGCGGCCAGTTACGTCAAAACCTTGTGCAGCGATCCCGACTGGGTGCCCGGCGAGTTGAATCTCCCGCGCCCACTCATCACCGATAAGGCCTATCCCGAGCAGGAAGCGATCGTTGGCAGCCGGTTCGGCCGTGGACCGAGCAAGGACACGGAAACATTCGGTACCATCGAGTACCGGATCAACGGATTGACGAATGTCGAGCTGACGACAAACTACCTGAACACGCGTCCTGATGGGGGCCAACCGCATGCAGGCCTCGGCGATTCGTCGATCGCGCTGAATCGCGTGGTGGCCTTCAGCCGGGAAAACCGCTGGCTGGCGAGCGCGGGCCTCGAACTCGGCCTGCCGACGGGGAGTCACAGCCGGGGCTTGGGATCGGGCGATCTCGTCTGGCAGCTGTTTGCTCGCGCTGGGTGGGATTGGCGCCAAGTGGTGATTCAAGGCGACGCGATCCTGGCGCTGCCGCAGAAGAATGCGGACGTGAAATCGGCGATCGCGTATGATGTCGCCATCGGCCGCTATTTTCAGCCGGACCCCCGGATGCAGATCACCCCGATGGTCGAGTTCAACAGCGAGACACCGCTGAACGGACCAAGCCGAGGCGAGACCAAGAGCGCGGTTCTGCCGGAAATTCGGGTGAAGTGGTTACAGTGGGGCGCGGCGTTTGGGGTGCAGGTGCCGATCACCGGTGCGCGGGATTTCGACACACGTCCGATGTTTGATATTTTTTACGAATTCACGTTCTGATACTCTAATCAAGGGTTCGCAAAGGATACAGATTCGGGGAGGATTGACGTGGACCTCCATCCCGGCGATGGCCTGCTGGTCGCAGATGTCCAGAACGATTTCCTGCCCGGCGGCGCCCTGGGCATCGCACGAGGCGATGAGATCGTCCCGGTCCTGAACCGCTATCTCGCCGCGTTTCGGGCGCGGGGCCTACCGATTTTCGCCTCGCGCGACTGGCATCCCCCCGTGCACTGTTCGTTTCGCGAGCAGGGCGGCATCTGGCCCGTCCACTGCGTGGCGGGCACGCAGGGGGCCGAGTTCCATCGCGACTTCCATCTCCCACCGTCCGCAATCGTCATCTCCAAAGCGACTGACCCCAAGCAAGAGGCCTACTCGGTGTTCGAGGGGACGACTCTGGACGAGCAGCTTCGCGAGACCGGCGTGCAGCGCCTCTTCATCGGCGGGCTGGCGACCGACTATTGCGTGCTGAACACGGTCAGGGACGCGATCACGCGCGGCTATGCCGTGTATCTCCTCACGGATGGGATCCGGGCGGTGAACCTGAAGCCGGACGATGGCCGCAAGGCTGAGGAAGAGATGATCCGCTTGGGTGCCGTGCCGGTCCGGTTGGAGAACCTGGCCGCATGACCCAGTCGGCTGGCGCGCTTCTGACCGACCTCTACCAGCTCACCATGCTGCAGGGGTATCTCCAGCAGCGCATGGAGGAGACGGCGGTCTTCGAGTTCTTTGTGCGCCAACTGCCGCCCCATCGCGGGTTCCTGGTGGCGGCCGGCCTCGAGCAGTCCCTGAGCTATCTCGAAGAGCTGCGCTTTACGCCGTGGGAACTGGACTGGATTGCCCAAAGCGGTCGCTTCAGCGCGGCGTTGGTGGAATACTTGACACAGTTCCGCTTCACCGGCGACGTGCACGCCATGCCGGAAGGGACCTTCTTTTTTCCCGACGAGCCGATCGTGCGCGTGACGGCCCCGCTCCCGCAGGCGCAACTGGTGGAGACCCGCCTGATCAATCTCCTCCATTTTCAGACGCTGATCGCCTCGAAGGCCGTGCGAGTGGTGCTGGCCGCGCCGGGGAAGGAGTTGGTGGATTTCGGGCTGCGCAGGGCGCATGGGGGGGAGGCCGGCCTGCTTGCGGCCCGCGCCAGCTACCTCGTCGGTTTTGCCGGGACGGCGACTGTACAGGCCGGGGCCCTCTTCGGCATGCCGGTGTACGGCACGGTGGCTCACTCGTTCATTCAGGCGCACGTGGACGAGCTGGAGGCGTTCGAGCATTTCGCCCTGGCGCAGCCGAATCATGTCGTGCTCCTCCTCGACACCTACGACACGGAGGCGGCGGCGCGCAAGGTGGTGGCGCTCGCGCCGCGCCTGCAGAAGCGCGGCGTCACCATCAAAGGCGTCCGGCTGGACAGTGGGAACCTGGCCGACCACGCGAGACGAGTGCGGCGCATTTTGAATGATGGGGGCTTGGCGGACGTCCGGATCGTGGCCAGCGGCAATCTGGACGAGTATGCCGTCCAGGAGCTCATGGCCGTCAACGCCCCGATCGACTCCTTCGCCATCGGCACTCGCATGGCGACGTCCGCGGATGCGCCCTACCTGGATTGCGTGTACAAGCTCCAGGAGTACGCGGAGCGCGCCTGTCGCAAGCGCTCAGAGGGAAAGGCGACCTGGCCGGGATGCAAGCAGGTGTACCGCCATTACGGGGCGGATGGGCGCATGGCGTATGATGTGCTGACGCTCGATGGGGAGACAGATTTGAAATCTGAGGGGACAGATTTCAAATCTGTCCCCGATGGGCTGATCCAGCCTGTCATGCGGGAGGGCGGGCGTCTGGCGTCCCCGCCCGCGCTCACTGACGTGCGCGCTCGCGTCGCCGATGAGCTGGCGCGCCTGCCGGAGCACTTGCGGCGGCTGCAGGAGAGTCCCCCGTACCAGGTCCGGGTCGCCCAGGCCCTGCGTGATCTGGCCAAAGCCTGCGATGAGCGTCGCTAAAAAGGGGACAGGCTACTTTTCTAACGCCGAATGTCTTGGATACTCCACTACAGAAAAGTTGCCTGTCCCCTTTTGCTCATGCCTCCTTTTGCTCACTCGGGGGTGGTGGAGCGGGCGGAGTCTTCGGAGCGGGCGCGGGGTTGACCGGAAGAGAGTCCTTCAGCATCTGAATCGTCCGCTGGTCGTCTCCCGGGGTTGAGCCGAACCGGTCGCCCAAGACCTTGATGGCTTGATGGATGGCCTTGGTCATTTTTGCGATTTGCTCTTCGGGCGTCATGAAGCATTCTCCTCGTTACGATGTGACGTGCGGCATTATAGCCCGAATCATCCAGGAATACCTACCGAGCCATGGGTTCTGGCAAAGGATGCTGGCGCAGCGACATCGTCCATGCTATCCTATTGGGCATGAAACGGGCTGGACTTCTCGCCGTCGCGCTGGCGGCCGTCTATTTCCTTCTGGCATTGAATGCCTACGCCTGTTTGCTCCCATTGAATGGCGCCGCGGAAGTGGCGAAAGCCAGCGATTGCACCATGCCGAAGGAGCAGCCTGTCCGTGATGCCTGCGACGCCTTTAAGACCATTGCCGTCCAGACTCTTTCTTCAGTGCAGCCGCTCCCTGCTTTCATCGTTCACGTGGCGGCAGGAGATCTGGTTTCGGTTCCGATTCTTGTCTCTTTGCCGTCTTGCCAGTACGATCGCTCAGGTAGTCCTCCTTTTTCCGACCGCGATCCCCTGTCTCTGATCTCAATCCTCCGCATCTGATTCACCGCACAAGCTGACGCGACCGGGGTCCACCTCAAGGACCCGTTTACCTCTTTTTGCTTTGGAGGTCAGCACCATGTGCGCACGTCTTCGCGTGTTCATTGCCATTGCGGTTTGTGCCATCGGCCTGGGCAGGGGAATCCTGCTAGCTGGAGCCGCGCCAGCGGCGGAGCCCCTTCGCCTCGATGCCGTGGTTGCCGAGGCGCTCAAGCAGAACCCTGAAATCGAAGCGGCCAGGCATCGGTGGAAGGCAGCCCAGGAGCGGGCTCCGCAGGCGGCGGCTCTCGACGATCCTGAAGCCAAGATCGAATTCTGGAACACTCCCGAGAATCTGGACATCACCCGGACGGGCAACACGATTTTCGGCCTCTCGCAGCGCTTCCCCTATCCAGGCAAGCTGGGCCTGAAAGAGCGAGTGGCCGTACAGGAGGCCGAGATGGCGTTGTCCCTGTTACGAGCCAAAGAGCGGGAGGTGGCAGCAGCGGTGAAGACCGTCTTCTTCGAGCTTTTCTTCGCCCACAAGGCGATCGAGGTGCATCATCAGCAGATTGATATTCTCAAAGACTTCTTTGCGGTCGCGAATGCGCGTTTTCGAGCAGGGAAGGGTGCGCAGGTGGATGTGCTGAAAGCCAGTGTCGAGCTGTCAAAGCTCTTCAATGAACTCCCCGTACTGGAGCAGCAACGGGAGAGCGCGAAGGCCAAGCTCAATGTCCTTCTGAATCGCGCTCCGCAGTCTTCTCTTGCGGAACCGCTCGAACCTGCCGGCCCCAGGGCAAGACGGGCACTCGAAGACCTTCAGCAGATGGCGATCCAGAACCGACCGGAATTGCGGACCTTGGACATCGAGATCGCGAGAAGCCAAACGGCGATCGCTCTGGCGCAGAAACAATATTACCCGGATTTTAACATCATGGTGTCCCGCTTCCAGAACTTTGGCGCAAGAGACGGGTTTGGCGGAATGGTGACGATGAGTCTCCCATTCTCGTTTTGGACCAAGCCCAAATACGACGCGGGCGTGAGGGAGGCGGCAGCGAATGAGGACGCGGCGAAAGCCACGTATGAAGCGCTCAAGAACCAGGTTCTGTTCGAGGTCAAGGATCTCCTCGTGAAGACCGACGCTACGGAGCAGCTCATCACGCTTTACAAGACCACGATTATCCCCCAGGCGCAGCAAACTCTCGAGTCCGCACGGGCAAATTATCAGACAGGCAAAGTGGAGTTTTTGACTCTATTAGATGCCGAGCGGGCACTGAGGGGGCACTGAGGGACTTCCAGCTCGAGTATTACCGAGCCCTCACGACGTTCGAGCAGCGGATGGCCGAGCGCGAACGGGCGGTCGGCACAAACCTGAAAGGAAATTTGTGAGGGAGGAACATCACATGAACACCGAAGTGCGACGCAAAGCGGTTCTTGCTGGATTAGCCGCATCAGGCTTGCTTGCCGGGCTTGCCGGCGGCTTCTACGCAGCTCACCTGACGATGGGCGATATGTCCGGCATGCCCACGGGAAAAGGGGGCGTCTCGGCGCCCCCGGGGCGGGTAGGTGAGAAAGAAGACATGAAAGGCATGCAAGGGATGGAAAGCATGAAAGGCATGCCAGCAGCGCCGCCCGGGGCGATCGCCATTCCAGCAGGCACTCGTCAGTTGATCGGGGTCCGAAGCGCACCGGTCGGGTACGCCTCTTTGCAGCAAGAGATCCGCGCAGTTGGGATCGTGGACTATGACGAGCGGAGGCTCACGCAGGTCAACTTGCGAGTCTCTGGGTGGATTCAGGAGGTGTTTGTCGATTCGGTCGGGAGGCCAGTCCGCAAAGGGGAGCCGCTCTTTACCCTGTACTCTCCTGATCTGCTGGCGACCCAGGATGAGTACCTGTTGGCATTGAAGGGGCAGGCCCGAGTCAGCAGCAGTCCAGTGCCCGAGGTCAAAGAAGGTGCGGCTTCGCTGGTGGCCAGCGCTCGGGACCGGCTCAAACTCTGGAATTTGACCGATGAACAGATCGCGGCACTCGAACGACGCGTGAAAGCTGAGCCGGTCCTCACTGTGTATGCTCCGTCCAGCGGGATCGTGCTGAAACGAGAGGCGCTCCCCGGCAAATATGTTGAACCCAATACCACGCTCTATGAGTTGGCTGATCTCTCGACTGTCTGGATCTATGCCGACATCTACGAATACGAGATTCCCTCAGCCAAGCTCAACCAACCGGCCGCGGTCACCTTCGAAGCCTATCCGGGAGTCCCCTTCCGGGGAAAGGTGATCTACATCTATCCCTACTTAAACGAACAGGCACGGACAGTCCGCGTGCGGCTGGAATTCCCCAATCCTGAGCTGAAACTGAAACCAGGCATGTACGGGAATGTCAACATCCAAGTCGATACACAGAAACGGCTCGCCGTGCCTAAGGAGGCCGTGCTGGATACCGGGCTTCGGCAACTGGTGTTCCTTGATCGCGGGCAAGGGATGTATCTTCCCACGCCGGTCAAGTTGGGTCGGCGAGGCCAAGACCTCGTCGAAGTTCTGGAGGGTGTCAAAGAGGGAGACCGGGTCGTGACCTCGGCCAATTTCCTGTTGGACGCCGAGAGCAAGCTCGCCTCGGCCGGGAGCATGCAAGCGATGATGGGCCAGCTTGGGATGGCCGATTGGCAGATGCGCGGCGCCTACGAGAAAAAAATGGAAGCCATGGAAGGGATGAAGGGGATGCCCGGCATGGCGGCGGATTCTGGGAAGCCTGTCTCCGAGACGCGTCGAGTCTCCGGCTTTACGCTGGCCTTCAGCACCGTGCCCGAGAAGCCCAAGGCAGGGGAAACCTTGCTCAGGCTCAAGATCACCGATCCGGCAGGCTATGCGGTCACGAACGCCCAGGTGGTGTTCACTTATACGATGTCAATGCCGGGGATGAGCGAGTCAAGAGCCAAAGCCGCCCATACGAAGGACGGAGTCTATGAAGCCAAAGCCATGTTGGGCATGGGTGGGCCGTGGGTCGTGACGGCGAACGTGACTCTGCAGGGTCTTCCGCCTATCGCCGAGAAGTTCCAGTTCGCGGTCGGTGGGATGGGTATGTAACTCATGATCACGCGACTCATCGAGGCGAGCGCCCGCAACCCGTTTCTGGTGATCCTCTTTGTGTTGTTGCTGGCCGCCGGAGGTGTGTGGGCGGTGTTTGCAGTCCCGCTGGATGCGATCCCGGATCTCTCGGATGTCCAGGTGATCATCTACACCGAGTGGCCAGGCCGCAGCCCGACCTTGGTCGAGGATCAGGTCACCTATCCGATCGTGACCTCGATGCTGGCGGCGCCCCAAGTGAAACTTGTCCGTGGGGTCTCGGAGTACGGATTCTCCTATGTATACGTGATCTTCCAGGACCGGACCGACCTCTACTGGGCGCGCAGCCGCGTCCTGGAATACATGCAGAAGCTGGCCGGCAAGCTCCCCGAGGGCGTGACGCCTATTCTAGGTCCAGACGCGACCGGTGTCGGATGGGTCTATCAGTATGCCCTGGTGGATGAGTCCGGCCGGCATGATCTGGCGCAACTCCGGAGCATTCAGGACTGGTACCTGCGCTACCAATTGGAGAGCGTGCCTGGCGTGGCTGAAGTCGCATCGGTCGGTGGATTCGTGAAGCAGTATCAAATAGAGGTGGACCCCAACACGCTGGCTGCCTATCGGTTGCCGATCAAGACCGTGATTGAAGCCGTCCATAACAGTAATGCCGAGGTCGGCGCCCGCGTGCTGGAGATGGCCGGGACCGAGTATGTGATTCGCGGACGAGGCTACCTGCGATCGGTGGAGGACATCGAAACCATTCCCGTTGGCACGGATGGACGCGGCACTCCCATCCTCGTCCGGGACATTGCCCGCGTGCAGATCGGGCCGGACCAGCGGCGTGGGATTGCCGAACTGGACGGCAAGGGTCAGACGGTCGGGGGCATCGTGGTCATGCGGTTTGGGGAGAACGCCCTCAATGTGATCAGCCGGGTGAAGGCCAAGCTGGAAGAAGTGAAGGCTTCGCTGCCGCCTGGCGTTCGCGTCGTTCCCACCTACGACCGGTCGGATCTCATCCTGAGGGCGATCGCGGTCCTGCGCGAGAAGTTAGTTGAGGAGAGCATTATTGTCAGCCTGGTGACGTTGGTATTCCTCTTCCATTTCCGGAGCGCCCTCGTGGCGATTTTGGTCCTGCCGGTGGCGGTGCTGCTCTCTTTCATCCCGATGGCCTACCTGCGGGTCACGTCCAACATCATGTCGCTGGGTGGGATCGCCATCGCCATCGGGGCCATGGTGGACGCCGCCATCGTCATGGTCGAGAATGCCCACAAGCGACTGGAGCAAAACCCTGCAACTCCTCGGATCGAGACCATCATCGCCGCGGCGAAGGAAGTCGGCCGTCCGTTGTTCTTCTCGCTCCTGGTGATCGCCGTCTCGTTTCTCCCCATCTTTGCTCTACAGGCCCAGGAGGGGCGTCTGTTCACGCCCTTGGCCTACACCAAGACCTTTTCCATGCTCTTTGCCACGGTGCTCTCGGTGACGCTGGCCCCGGTGCTGATGATCGGCCTGATCCGCGGCCGCATCCGAGCGGAGACAGGGAATCCGCTGAACTGGATTTTGATCACGCTCTACCGGCCCATCCTGTCAGGTGTGCTTCGCGTCCGTTGGCTCACCATCTTGCTTGCATTGGTGATCCTTGGACTCACAGTACCTGTTTTTATGCGCCTCGGCGCTGAGTTCATGCCGCCGCTGAACGAGGGGACGATCCTCTACATGCCGACCACGGTCCCGGGCCTCTCGATCCCCGAGGCGACCAAGATCCTCCAGGTCCAGGACCGATTGCTCACCACGTTCCCCGAAGTCGAGCGGGTCTTTGGAAAGATGGGCAAGGCCAACACCGCTACGGATCCTGCGTTTACCGGCATGGCGGAGATCACCGTGACGCTCAAGCCGGAGACGCAGTGGCGATCCGGCATGACCTGGGACCGGCTGCTCGACGAGATGGACGCGAAGCTGCGGATTCCGGGCTTTCCCAATATCTGGTGGATGCCGATCCAGACCCGCACCGAGATGATCACCACGGGGGTGCGCAGTCCTGTCGGCATCAAAGTGCTCGGGACCGAACTCAAGATCATCGAGGACATCGGGAAACAGATCGAGCAGGTGCTGAGCACAGTCCCCGGCACCCGCAGCGCCTTCGCCGAGAGGCTGAACGAGGGCTATTACCTCGACCTGATCGTCAACCGCCGCGAGGCGGCTCGCTATGGCCTGACAGTCGGCGACGTGCAAGCTGTGATCACCTCGGCCATCGGCGGCGAACCGGTGACGACGACCGTCGAGGGGCGCGAGCGGTACACGGTGAACGTCCGGTACAAGCGCGAGCTGCGTGACAGTCCGGAGCGACTCAGACGGGTGTTGATTCCAACGCCGAGCGGGGCTCAAGTCCCGCTGCAACAGATCGCCGAAATCGTGCTGACCAAAGGACCGCCTTCGATCTCCGACGAGAGCGGAGCGTTGGCAGGGTTAGTGTCGGTGTCGGTAAGCGGGCGAGATCTCAAGGGCTATGTCGAGGAAGCGCAACGGGCTGTCCGCCAGCGGGTCGCGCTTCCAGCAGGCTACAGGTTGAAGTGGACAGGACAGTATGAGCATCTCGTCCGGGCCGAGGAACGCATGAAGCTGGTGGTTCCCGGAACGCTGGGGCTCATTCTCCTGCTGTTGTACCTGAATTTCCGGTCCCTTGCCAAGTCGCTGATCGTGCTCCTGTCGGTTCCATTCGCCGTGATCGGCGCTGTTTGGTTGCTGTATCTGCTGGGCTACAACCTGAGCGTGGCGGTCTGGGTCGGGATCATTGCGCTGGCGGGGGTCGCGGCGGAGACCGGCGTGGTGATGCTGCTCTATCTCGACGAGGCCTACGAGCGGCGTGTGCGGGAAGGTCGGATGGCGACGGCACAAGACCTGCGCGAGGCGGTTTTGGAGGGCGCTGCACAACGGGTGCGACCTGTGATGATGACCGTGGCGGCGATCATCGGCGGTCTGCTGCCGATCATGTGGACCACCGGCACCGGCGCGGATGTGATGAAACGCATCGCCGCGCCGATGATCGGCGGCATGGTCAGCTCGACGATCCTGACGTTGCTCGTGATCCCGGTCCTCTATGCGATGTGGCGTTGGAGAGCGGTCAAGAGGCGCCGGTAAGCCAGCTCTTTCAGCGCTTCTCCGGCCGGGATTCTCGCCACACCATGACAGCCAGCCCGCCGGCGACGATGAGCCCGACCACGCTGGCCCACATCGGCATCACCAGACCGTTGATCACCACCTCCCACCCGAAGATCAGCCGGAGCACATGCAGGACGGCCACGAGGGAGAAGAGGACGATCGCGATGGTGGTGAACGGTTTCACGAGCAGGAGTCTTTCATCGTCAGGGGAACCGGTCTGCTACCACAGGCTTACCCGTGCCCGCCCAGTAGCCGGCGCACATGCGCGGCGTGGTGTGCCGGATCGCAAAGCGACCGTCTGGCGCGAGGACGAGCGCCCCGGCCGCGCCGAATCCCTTGACCTTCCGGAGACGCCGGTTCAGTTTCTGGAGCACTGACTGGGTCGCCGTCCTGGGGCTTGCGCCCATCGCCATTCGGTCGGCGATCTCTTTGGCCATCGCGATCCGGATGATGCTCTCGCCCAGGCCGGTCATGGAGACCGCCCCGGCTTCGTTATCGGCGTAGATGCCGCAGCCGATCAGGGGGCTGTCGCCGACGCGGCCGGGGAGCATGAACGCGATGCCGCCGGTGGACGTGCCGGCCGCGAGCGTGCCCCTGCGGTCCAGCGCGACCGCGCCCACGGTCTCCTCTCCCAGCATCTGCCGATAGAGCCGGAGCATCCGGCGCTGGGGTCCGGTGGCCGTGACTGCTTCGCGCGAGGTGTTCTGTCTTGCGGACGCTTGCGCCGAACGCCGGTGATTGGCGTCTTGTCGCTCCAGCTTGAAGTGACGGGCGAAGCGTGTCGCGTGGGGACCGACCAGGAGGACGTGTGCGGTCTTCTCCATGACGAGCCGCGCCGCGCTGATCGGATGCCGCACCGCCTCGATGCCCGCCACGGCGCCGGCCTTCAGTGTGCGCCCTTCCATGAGGGCGGCGTCCATACGGCGGACGCCGTCCAGTTGAAGGTGCGCGCCGGTCCCGGCGTTGAACAGGCCGGACGACTCCAGGAGGCGGGTCGTGGTTTCGATCGAATCCAGGGCATTTCCTCCCCGCCGCAACACGGTGTAGCCGCGGCTGAGCGCGTCCGCCAGACAAGCGAGCTGGGCCGGCGTCACGATGCGCGCGCCGGCGCCGCCGTGGGCCAGAATGACAGGAGTGCGATCAAGGGTGCGGGAACGCCGGCGGCCGCTCACGCGCGCTTGTCGGCCGGCGCGCTGAGCCGGTCCCGATAGCGGGTGATCAGGTGACGCTGAAGCCAGATGCCGCCGGCCACGAGCAGGACGACGACGATCACAACGGCGATCAAGCGACCGTCACCGGCGCCTTCCATGGCGTACACCTTGCCGTCGGTGCCTTTGACGACCTGGAGGTCTTTGTTGAAGGTGTGCACCCGGCCGGAGGGATCGCCGAGGTTGATCCACTCCTTGCAGAGCCGCACCGGCTCCCGCTCGCCGACCGGCTTGTACCAGGCCATGCGGAGACAGATGTCACGGATCGGATCGAAGAAGTCGCGCTCGGCGAAGATTTGGTCCAGGTCCACGCCGCTGCCCCAGAGGACCAACAGGAACAGCGCGTTGACGCCGATGATGAGGCAGACGGCCAGGCGGACGGTGTAGCGCCGGACCTGGTCCGCGATCCGCTGATCTGCGGGGGTCTGCACGACGACATCCGTTGCCATGGGCATGCCCTACGCGACGATCTCCGTCCCGATGCCCTTGTCCGTGAAGATCTCTAACAAAATTGCGTGCGGCGTGCGGCCGTCGATCACGTGCGTCTTCTTCACCCCCCCTTCGAGCGCGGTCAGGCAGGCCTGGACCTTGGGCAACATCCCTTCGCTGATCGTCCCCTTCTTGACCATCCGGGCCACATCCTTGCGCGCCAGGGTGGACACGAGCTTGCCGTCCTCGTCCTTGATACCCCGGACGTCCGTCAGGACGACGAGCTTCTCCGCGCCAAGCGCCGCGGCGATTGCACCGGCGACCAGATCGGCGTTGATGTTGTACGTGCGCCCGTCTTTGCCGACGCCCATCGGGGCGATGACGGGGATGGCGTGGGTGGCCTGGAGGTTCTTCACGATGGAAGAGTCGATGGCCTGGACGTCGCCCACGAGGCCATAATCCTCGTCCTCGCCCCAGCCGCTGAGGTCTGTTCCGAGCTTCTTGCTCCATTCCGCTTTCGTGAAGGGTTTGGCTTGGATGAGCCCGCCGTCCTTGCCGCTCAGGCCGACGGCCTTGGCCCCGTGCCGGCTGATCAACGAAGCGATCTCCTTGTTGATGGTTCCCCCGAGGACCATCTCGACGACCTCCATCGTGGCTGCGTCGGTCACCCGGACGCCCTGACGGAACTTGGGCTCGATCGCCAGTCGCTTGAGCATCTGGTCGATCTGCGGCCCGCCGCCGTGAACGACGACCGGGTTGATCCCGACGTACTTCATGAGCACGACGTCGGTGGCGAAGCCCTCTTTCAGCGCCGGGTCGGTCATGGCCTTGCCGCCGTATTTCAGCACCACGGTCTTGCCGGCGAAGGCCCGGATGTAGGGCAAGGCCTCCACCAGGATGTTCGCCTTCTTGATTAA
This sequence comes from Nitrospirota bacterium, assembly GCA_005877505.1. GTDB lineage: Bacteria > Nitrospirota > Nitrospiria > Nitrospirales > NS-4 > NS-12. The sequence goes on along the minus strand of VBOO01000022.1, from coordinate 4,417 downwards.
TTCGTCCATGTCATCTCCCCCCTCACCTTGTTCCTCTCCCCCAAGGGGGAGAGGGGAGGGTGAGGGGCTACAGGATGTAACGGCTCAGGTCGTCGTCCTTGATGATGTCCTTCAGGCGGTTTCGCACAACCTGCGCGTCGATCGTCAGCTTCCTCTCGGTCTGCTCCGGCGCCTCGAAGGAGATCTCTTCCAGCAACCGCTCCATGATCGTGAAGAGCCGGCGGGCGCCGATGTTCTCCGAGCGCTCGTTGACGTGGACGGCGATCGCCGCGATCTCTTCGATACCCTCGCGGGTGAAGTCCAGCGTGACGCCTTCCGTCTCGAGCAGGGCCGTGTACTGCTTGAGCAGGGCGTTCTGGGGCTCCGTCAGGATGCGGATGAAGTCGTTCTTCGTCAAGGGCTCCAGCTCGACCCGGATCGGGAAGCGGCCCTGCAACTCGGGGATCAGGTCCGAGGGCTTGGCCACGTGGAACGCCCCGGCGGCGATGAACAGGACGTGGTCCGTCTTCACCGGTCCGTACTTGGTCGTGACGGTCGAGCCCTCGACGATCGGCAGGAGGTCGCGCTGGACGCCTTCGCGGGAGACGTCCGGCCCGAGCGTCCGCTCGCGCCCGGCGATCTTGTCGATCTCGTCCAGGAAGATGATGCCGTGCTGTTCCGTCTTGGCGACGGCCTCCTTGACGACGGCCTCCATGTCGATCAGCTTCTGGGCCTCCTCCTGGATCAACAGCTCGAGCGCTTCCGGGACCTTCACCGTGCGGCGCTTCTTCTTGCCGGGGAACATGCTGCCCAGCATCTCCTGGAGCTGGTCCTGGATCTGCTCCATCCCGCCGACGTTGGAGATCACGCCGATGGGGAGCGTCGCCTTGTCCTTGACTTCGATCTCAACGGAGCGGCTGTCCAGCTTCCCCTCGCGCAGCAGGAGGCGGAACTTCGAGCGCGTCGCCTCGTAGCCCTCGCCCGGCGGCGGCTGGTGGGCCTCGAAGCTCGCCTGGTCGTAGATGCCGGGCGGGGCCTTCGGTGGGGGCGGGGGAACCAACAGGTCAAGGAGGCGCTCCTCGGCCTGCGCCTCGGCTTTCTTCCGGATGCGCACGGCGTATTGGGCCTTGACCATGTTCACGGCCTGCTCGACCAAATCTCGCACCATGGATTCGCAATCCCGCCCGACGTAGCCGACCTCCGTAAACTTCGAGGCCTCGACCTTGATGAAGGGCGCCTGCGTGAGCTTGGCCAGGCGCCGCGAGATCTCGGTCTTGCCGATTCCGGTCGGCCCGATCATGATGATGTTCTTTGGCATGACCTCGTCGCGCAGGTGCGCGGGCAGCCGCTGGCGCCGCCACCGGGTGCGGAGCGCGATGGCCACCATGCGCTTGGCGTCCCGCTGGCCGATGACGTAGCGGTCCAGCTCCTCCACGATCTGGCGAGGGGTCAGGCTATCGAGACTCGACGGCTGGTTGGTCTGTTCATCCATGGCTCTTCTCTATCCTTTTAAATCTTCGACCGTGATCTCCAGGTTCGTATAGATGTCGATGCCGCCGGCAATCTTCATGGATTCCTCCACGACCGCCCGCGCATCGAGTGTCGAGTATCGGAGCAGCGCGCGCGCCGCCGCGAGCGCATAGGGGCCGCCCGAGCCGATGGCCAGGATGCCGTCTTCCGGCTCGATCACGTCGCCGGTCCCGGAGACGATCAGCGAATGCTCCTGGTCGGCGATGGCGAGCAGCGCCTCCAGGCGGCGCAACGCCCGGTCCATCCGCCAGTCCTTCGCGAGCTCCACGGCCGCCCGCGTGAGGTTGCCCCGGTACTCCTGGAGCTTGCCCTCGAATCTCTCGAACAGCGTGAAGGCGTCGGCCGTGGCGCCCGCGAACCCCGCCAGCACAGTATCATTATACATGCGCCGCAGCTTTTTCGCGTTCTGCTTCATGATCGTGGTGCCGTGCGTCACCTGGCCGTCGGACCCCATCGCGACGTGGCGGTCCTTGCGCACGCAGAGGATCGTCGTAGAGCGGGTGATCATGGCCTTACTCCTTGTCATGCGCTCGCGGGTGCGCCTTGTCGTAAGCCTCCATCAGCCGGTCGAGCGCCACGTGCGTGTAGCGCTGGGTCGTGGACAGCGACGCGTGGCCGAGCAGCTCCTGGATCGCGCGCAAGTCCGCGCCGCCATCCAGGAGATGGGTCGCGAAGGAATGGCGGAGCGTGTGGGGCGTCGCCGTCGGGAAGTTCTCGAGGGCCTGGCATTCCTTCGCGACGATCCGCTCCACACTGCGGGCCGTCAGCCGCCCGCCGCGCCGGTTGCGGAACAGTGGGCTCTTCCCCTCCCCTCCACCCTCTTTCCTCACATACGCCCGCACCGCCTCCACCGCCTTTGTCCCCAGCAGGACGATCCGTTCCTTGCGGCCCTTGCCCAACACGGTGGCGGTCCCCGTGCCCAGGTCCACGTCCTCGACGTTCAGGCCCACCAACTCGGCCACCCGGACGCCCGCCGAGTAGAGCACTTCCAGCAGCGCCTGGTCGCGCAACGAGCGTGGCTCATCGGAGCCGGGGTTGTCCATCAGGCGCTTGGCATCGTCGGCCGTCAGGACGCGAGGGAGCCGGTGCTCCTGCTTCGGCGCGGCCACGGCCGCCGCCGGGCTGTGCGGCACGACCCCTTCCCGCACGAGGTACTTGAAGAGGCTCCGGATGGCCGCCAGCTTGCGCCCGAGGGAGATCTTCGCGTCCCCAAGGCCGGCGCGCGCGGCCAGGAAGCTCCGCACCGCATAGTCGTCGACGGCAGCGGGAACGGGCAGCGATTCGTGGTGCGCCGTTCGGAGGTACGCCAGGAACTGACGCAGGTCGCCTTCGTAGCTGCGCAGCGTGTGCGGGGACGCGCCCTGCTCGACCTGGAGGTACGTCAGGAAAGACCGGACCGCTGCATCCATGCGGCAAAGTCCTCCGAGGCGCGCTGTCCGACCCGGTGTTGCCGCTCCTGCTTGTCGCGGATGCGGGTGGGGAGGGGCGGAAAGAGGCCGTAGTTGGTGTTCATCGGCTGGAAGTGCCGGGCGTCGCTGGTTGTGAGGTACCTGAGCAGCGCGCCGTGCGCGGTCGTCTCCGGGGGGACCACGAGCGCTTTGCCCTGCAGGCCGCGGGCGGCGTTGAGGCCGGCCAGCCCGCCGGTGGCGGCGGCTTCGGTGTAGCCTTCGACCCCGACGAGCTGGCCCGCCAGAAAGATCCGGCCGGCGCTCTTCAACTGCAGCGTGTCCCGAAGCAGCGCCGGCGCGTTGACGAAGGTGTTGCGGTGGACGCTGCCGTAACGCAGAAACTCGGCGTGCTCCAACCCGGGGATCATCCGGAAGACGCGCTTCTGGGCGCCGTATGTGAGCTTGGTCTGGAACCCGACCAGGTTGTAGCAGGTGCCGTGCCGGTTTTCCATCCGCAGTTGTACCACGGCGTAGGGGCGCGCGTTCGTCCGCGGGTCCACCAGGCCCACCGGCTTCATCGGCCCGAACATCATGGTGTCGCGGCCGCGCTCGGCCATGACCTCGATGGGGATGCAGCCTTCGAAGTACGGAATCTTCTCGAACTCCTTGGGGATCACCTTCTCAGCTGCCAGCAACGCCTGGTGGAACGCGTCGTACTCGGCCTCGGTCATCGGGCAGTTGAGGTAGGCCGCGTCGCCCTTGTTGTAGCGCGACGCCTTGAAGACCTTGCTCATATCGATGCTGTCGGCATCCACGATCGGCGAGATCGCGTCGTAGAAGTACAGGTGCGTCGAGTGCGTCAGGCGCTTGAGGTGCTCGGCCAGCGCGTCGGAGGTCAGGGGACCCGTGGCCACGATCGCCAGGCAGTCGGGCGGGACCTCCGACACCGGCTCGCGCAGGATGCGGATGTTCGGGTGGCCCTCGAGGGCCTGCGTGATCTTCTGCGCGAAGAGGTCGCGGTCCACGGCCAGGGCGGCGCCCGCCGGCACCCGCACGTCGTCCGCGACTTTAATGATGAGGGAGCCCAGCCGGCGCATTTCTTCCTTGAGGAGGCCGGGGGCGCTCAGGAGCTCGCCGGAGCCGAGCGAGTTGGAGCAGACCAGTTCGGCCAGATAGCCCGTCTTGTGCGCGGCCGTCTGCTCTTTGGGACGCATCTCGTAGAGGGTGACCCTGGCGCCGCGGTTCGCCGCCTGCCAGGCCGCCTCCGAGCCGGCCAAGCCCCCGCCGATGATGACGATATCCTCGCGCATGTGCCTTGAAGATCCCCCTCACCCTCCCCTCTCCATCGACCCGTTGAGTGACCCATTGCATCCAAAGAGCAATGGGTGCCCCGAAGAGCAACGGGTGCCCCGGGAGAGGGACATAGGGTGAAGAAATCTTAGCACACTATTCCTTGTGGCCGCACTCGTCGTTGCGGCAGACAAGGCTGGTGCCGGTCTGCTTGGAGTATTTTTCCACCA
>VBOO01000225.1 GCA_005877505.1 Nitrospirota bacterium | reverse complement strand
GAGGTCCTGGAAGTGGATAAGACCTTGTCCGACAAGTTTGGCGTGAACGTCGCCAAGCAAGCCGGCGCCGCGCTGGTCCCGCCCGGCGCGACGGATTTCCCGGCCGCTAATACGACCACCATTTGGACGTATCAGAATTTGGCGTCCATTGCCACGGGCAGCTACCTTTTCACGTTGCCCACCAGCGTGCTGCTGGATTTCCTCAGGACGGAAGCCAATACCAAGACGCTGGCCAATCCGCGACTACGGGTGGTGAACAACAAACAGGCCAAGATCAACATCGGTGACAAGGTGCCCATCCTGCTCTCCACCACCAGCACGGTTCCCGGCACGGTGCCCGGCACCGTCCCCACCCAGTCCACCGTGACCTCGATTGAATTCAAGGACACCGGCGTCAAGCTCACGGTGGAGCCCGTCATCCACCTGAACCAGGACGTGACCCTCAAGCTGCAGCTCGAAGTGACGCGGCTGGGCGATCTGGTCATTCTTCAAAGCAACCCGTTGGTCCAACAGTTCAAGTTCGGGACCCGCACCGCGGAGACGTCGCTCTCGTTGAGGGACGGGGAGAGCGTGGTGCTCGGCGGCCTGATTCAGCCGGAGGACCGGATAACCATCCAGAAGGTGCGGGGGCTGGGCGACATCCCGGTGCTGGGGGAGGTGTTCAAGTCCACCAGCCGGGATGTGGTCACGACCGATGTGATCCTGACCATCACGCCGCACGTCGTCCGGGCCATGGAACTCCCTTCTCTGGATGATCAGGCCTTCTGGTCAGGGACCGAGGAGGCCTATGGGCTGAAGCAGCTTTTTCCTGAAATCGGACGGGGGGTGATTGGCGCCGTGCCCGCAAGTCCGGCGTCTGTGCCTCCGGGTGCACCATCCCCGGCGCCGGAAGCGCCGCGGCAGCCCCCTCTGGGAGTGCTTTCCATTCTCCCGTCGGATCTCACGGCCTCGGTCGGGCAGGAGATCAGGCTGGATGTGCAGGTGACCAACATCGAAGATCTTGCCGAAGGCACGCTGACCATCAGTTACGATCCCAAAGTCCTAGAGTTCCGCCAGGCGTTCGAAGGCGAATTCTTAAAGCGAGGAGGGACGGCCACAGTCGTCACGGCTGCCAATCCGGCGACCGGGACGGTGGCCGTCCGTCTCACGCGGGGGGAGAGCGCCAAGGGTGTGAGCGGCGCCGGTGTCCTGGCCACGCTGGCGTTTGTCGCGAAAGAGCCCGGCTCCTCGCCGGTGGCGATCCAGACGTCACGATTGCTGAGCGCGGCGAGGACTCCGCTTTCGGCAACCGGTGGCCAGGGTACTGTGAGGGTGCAGTGAAGGAAAGCGAGCATCCGGCTTTGCCGGTGCGAGCGCGGGGCGCGGGGGCATCGGAGCCCATTCCAATGGGCGCACGGGCCCCCGCTTGGGATGGCCAGTCAGGCGTCACGTTTCTCGAAATGCTGGTCACACTCGCCATCATCATGGTGCTGGCGTCGGTCGCCATGCCGCTCTCCAAGGTTTCTGCAAAGCGGGCGCGTGAGATCGAGCTGCGTCAGGAGCTCCGGACGGTCCGGGCGACCATTGATGCCTTCAAATTTGACTGGAACCGGGACGGCGATCTGTTGCTCGGTCCCCTGTGCGTCAAGAACAAGCTCACGTGCAAGGAGGCGGGCAGCGTCTCCGGGTATCCCAAGAGCATTCAGACCTTGCTGGAAGTGAAGCTGACGGGTGAAGAAGCGACCGTGAAAGGGGCGACGATCAAGCGCTACCTGCGGAGGATCCCGTTGGACCCGCTGACCGGGAAGGACGACTGGCTGTTGCGGTGCTATACGGATCCCCCGGATGCGTCGTCCTGGTGCGGGGAGGATGTGTATGACCTGGCCTCGGCCAGCCGGGAGGTCGCGCTGGATGGGACGAAGTATCGGGATTGGTGAGCGCGGTTTCACGCTCCTTGAGTTGATGAGCATCGTCACGATTGTGGGGATTCTCGTAACCATGGCCGTGCCCTCCTATCAGACGTCCGTGGTGAAGGCCCGCGAAGCGGTGCTCATGCGTGATCTGTTTACGGTACGGGACCTGCTGGACCAGCACCGGGGCGACAAGGGGAAGTACCCGGACTCGTTGAATGATCTGGTGAGCGCCGGATATTTGCGCGCCATCCCGATGGATCCCTTCACGCGATCCACGTCCACCTGGCAGGAAATCTCTGAGGCGACGGAGGGCGGGGTCTTTGATATCCACTCCGGGTCCGACCTGGTCGGGACCAATGGCGTGCCGTATAACCAGTGGTGATGCTGTGATGAGGAAGCTCTCCGCGTTGCACGCCGCGCTGTGGTGCGGGCTCTGGATGGTCGCCGGCTGTGCTGGAAACCCTTCAGTCCGTGACTTGCAAGTGACGCAGGCCGCGCTCAAGGCGGAGTCCTTGCAGTCCCAACGCACGATCGCGGACCTGCGCGCCGAATTGCAAGGGCTTCAGCAGGAGCTGGGCGCCGCCCGCGCGGGGCAGGCGCGCCTGGACGGGGAGCTACGGGAGGCCCAGCGGCGCGCGCAGGAGGCGCAGCGGGCGGTAGAGGCGCAGCGCGAGGAGCTGGTCCGGACGCGGGAGGAGCGTGACCGTCTGACTGCGATCACCCGCGAACTGCAGGGGCAAATGGTCGAGTTGGGACGCCTGCGCCAGCAAGTCGGCGAGGCTGGGCGCGACCAGTCGCGCCTCCAGGCGCTCGAGCAGGCCATCGAGCAGCATACCAAGGAATTGGCCGAGCTCAAGGACGCGATGCAGAAGCTCTCCCAGCGGTCGAAGCCGAAACCTGCCAGTGGGCCGATGGCGGCACCGATTTACCCTGCGCTTGCTGGAGAGTCTGCCGGGTCTGGCTCCCACAAGGTGATTGTGGAGCGAGGGGACACCCTGTGGGCCCTCGCCCGCAAGTATCGGGTGCGCTTGGCAGACCTGATGGCGGTGAACAATCTCACGTCCGACCTCATTCGCCCGGGGCAGGAGCTCATCCTTCCTGAGCCGTGACCGTTTGCATGCCTTCGTATCTCTACAGGGTCGCCCGGGCTGACGGAACAACCCTCGAAGGCCGGGCCGACGGGGAGGACGAGCAGGCGGTCCGGACCCAGCTCGA
>VBOO01000237.1 GCA_005877505.1 Nitrospirota bacterium | reverse complement strand
CGACGTTGCTGGGTGCCATCTTTAGTGGGGGAAGCTGCCGGGGTACCGGCAGCTTCCCCCATGACCCAGATGCAGCTTACGGATACGCTGCGGGGGTTCTAGTGGCCTGCCGGTCCTTCCGGAATCGCGCCTTTGGGAACCGCGTTGTGGTCGTTATTGTTGTTGGGGTTGTCGGGGTTGTTATGCAGCGCCCCTACCGTCGTCGGGGCGATCCGTTCTTCGAGTTCTTCGACCTTCAGGTTGAGGATGTCCATGGTACTTCTCCTTTTCTATTCGGCGGTCATTCTTAAAAATCCGCTTGTATTTAGCGGGGAAGGTCGCCGCAGACCGTAGCGGACCTCTCGCCCGTCATCACTTCACTATCCGTGCGAGTCTGCGGTGTTGCTCCCCGGCTGCGGCTTGTGACCGTTTGACACTTCGTTCCCGGGGTTCCCATTGCTCTCGCCAGGCACACCATGGATGCTGTCGGGCGCGATGCGCTCTTCCAACTCTTCAATGTTTAGGTTGAACATGTTCCTCTCTCCATTTGATTAGGGGGGCGTGAAGTTGGTCAGCCTCACGCCTCCACGGTTCACATCAACAACCGGTTTTGTTGTTCTCACCCTGTAGTGTCGATTAGTGCTTGCCGGTCGACACGTGGCCGCCGGTCCCTTCGTTCCCCGGATTGTTCGTGTTGTTGAGAGGGGGGTTATTATTGCCCGGGTTGGCGATCGCGCTGGGTGCGATCCGCTCCTCAAGGACCTCGATGTCGAGTTTCAGTTCTTCCATCTTATTCACCTCCTTTCCATCCTTGGTTCACCCTGCGCCGGACCAACCGGCGAAGGTTTATCTTGCCTGAGGCTTTTATGATGATCGGCGGTGGATCGTAAGCACCTCACTTCTGCGTGTCTAGTGTCTATGCATCGAAAGTAGCGTGGTCTTCTTCGGAAGTAGTGGTCTCCCATGCGGCGGACCTTCCGCCCGTTATCACTTCACTATCCGTGCGAGTCCCGGGTGTGGCTCGAGGGCTAGGGTTGACAGCTGGAAAACCTTGCGTGTAAGCTAATACCTCACAAGCTAGGGGAGCCTACGGTGGCTGAGAGCGTGGCCCCTGGACCAAGGGTCCAGAAAGTGTGAACGGTTCGCCACGCACCCTCTGAACCTGATCTGGATAATACCAGCGCAGGGAAGCGACGATGTTCCTATTTCTCAGACCGCATCTGTCCTCCCCTTCCGGTGGATGGGTGCGGTTTATTTTTTGACGTGAGAGAAAGGACGGGACCACTATGAACTCATCCTTGATCACGACGAAACCCCTTCCGGCCTCCAGGAAGGTCTACCTCGAAGGGCCGCGGAGCATCCGGGTGCCGATGCGGGAGGTCCGCCTCACGCCAACGAGGTCGTTCAAGAGCAGCCCCGTCGAGGAGAACGCGCCGTTCCTGGTCTATGACACATCGGGCCCGTACACCGACCCGGACGTGACGATCGACATCCGCCGGGGCCTCGCCCCATTGCGGCTGGCCTGGATCATGGCGCGCGGGGACGTGGAGGAGTTGCCCGGCGTCACTTCCGAGTACGGGCGCCTGCGGCTGGCCGATCCCAAGCTGGATGCCTTGCGGTTCGCACACCTCCGTAAGCCGCTGCGGGCGAAGCCCGGCTGCAACGTCACCCAGATGCACTACGCCCGCAGGGGCATCATCACGCCGGAGATGGAGTTCATCGCCATCCGGGAAAACACGAAGCGGCAGACCGCGATGCGCCAGAGCAACGGAAACGGCCACGGGCGGGGCGGCAGCCGCCTCGCCAGCCAGCATCCCGGCAACGCCTGGGGCGCCAGCCTCCCGGATGTGGTCACACCGGAGTTCGTCCGTGACGAGGTGGCCCGCGGCCGCGCCATCATCCCGGCCAACATCAACCACCCGGAGCTCGAGCCGATGATCATCGGGCGGAACTTCCTCGTGAAGATCAACGCCAACATCGGCAACTCCGCCGTGGCCTCCTCGATCGAGGAGGAGGTGGAGAAGATGATCTGGGCCACGCGCTGGGGCTCGGACACGGTGATGGACCTCTCCACGGGCAGGAACATCCACGAGACGCGGGAGTGGATCATCCGCAACGCGCCGGTGCCGATCGGCACCGTCCCGATCTACCAGGCCCTCGAGAAGGTGGGCGGCAAGGCCGAGGACCTGACGTGGGAGATCTATCGAGACACCCTGATCGAGCAGGCGGAGCAGGGCGTGGACTACTTCACCATCCACGCGGGCGTGCGGCTGCGCTACATCCCGCTCACGGCCGACCGCGTCACCGGCATCGTCTCGCGCGGGGGCTCGATCCACGCCAAGTGGTGCCTCGCCCACCACGAGGAGAACTTCGCTTACACGCATTTCGAGGAGATCTGTGAGATCATGAAGGCCTACGACGTCTCCTTCAGCCTGGGCGACGGGCTGCGGCCCGGCTCGATCGCGGACGCGAACGACGAGGCGCAGTTCGCCGAGCTGGAGACCCTGGGCGAGCTGACCACGATCGCCTGGAAGCACGACGTGCAGGTCATGATCGAGGGCCCCGGCCACGTGCCGATGCACATGATCCAGGAAAACATGGAGCGGCAGCTTGCGGCCTGCCACGAAGCACCGTTCTACACGCTGGGTCCGCTGACGACCGATATCGCGCCGGGCTACGACCACATCACCTCCGCCATCGGCGCGGCCATGATCGGCTGGTTCGGCTGCGCGATGCTCTGCTACGTCACGCCCAAGGAGCACCTGGGCCTGCCCGACAAGGACGATGTGAAGGCCGGCGTCATCGCGTACAAGATCGCCGCGCACGCGGCCGACCTTGCCAAGGGCCATCCGGGCGCGCAGGCGCGGGACAACGCGCTGTCGAAGGCCCGCTTCGAGTTCCGCTGGGAGGACCAGTTCAACCTCTCGCTCGACCCGGAAACGGCCAAGGCCTTCCACGATGAGACGCTCCCGCAGGAGGCGGCCAAGACGTCGCACTTCTGCTCGATGTGCGGGCCGCATTTCTGCTCGATGAAGATCACCGAGGACGTCCGCAAGTACGCCGAGGAGAAGGCGGTGGACGAGCAGACCGCCATCCAGGTTGGCATGCAGGAGAAGGCCGAGGAGTTCAAGAAGGCGGGGCTGGAAATCTACCAGTAGGGGCACGGCATGCCGTGCCCCTACGTTTAGGGGAATACGATATGGCGAACAAATGGACGGCTCCGTTGCGGGAGCGCGACATCACCCGGCAGATCGCCCGGGAGCACTTTCAGGAATTCGACCGGCTCATCGAGAGCGACGTCATCGTCGTCGGCGCGGGGCCGTCCGGGCTTCTGTGCGCGCGGGACCTCGCCGCCGCCGGCTTCAAGACCCTGCTCATCGAGCAGGCGTTGCACCTCGGCGGAGGGTTCTGGTCCGGCGGGTATCTCATGAACAAGGCGACCATCTGCGCCCCTGCCGACAAGATTCTCGACGAGTTGAAGATCCCCGCAAAACGGATCAAGGAGTGCGAGGGGATGTTCATCGTGGACCCGCCGCACGCCACCGCCAAGCTGGTCGCCGCCGCCTATGACGCCGGGGTCCGGGTCCTCAACCTCACCAAGGTCATCGATCTGATCCTCCGCCGGGAGAACATCCTCGAGGGCGTCGTGGTGAACTGGTCGCCGGTCGAATACGCCGGGCACGACGCCGTGCACGTGGACCCGATCGCGCTGGAATCGAAGGTCGTGGTGGACGCCACCGGCCATGACGCTGCAGTGGTGGCGCTCTTGAACAAGCGCGGCCTGCACAAGGCGGTCCCCGGCAACGGAGCCATGTGGGTGGAGCGCTCCGAGGAGCTCGTGGTGGAGAACACCCGGGAAGTCTATCCCAACTGCTTCCTGGCCGGTCTC
>VBOO01000236.1 GCA_005877505.1 Nitrospirota bacterium | reverse complement strand
TCGGGTCCGGTCCGACCGCGCCAGACCGGACCACGTTCCTGGATGCGGCGCGCATCGTCCGACGCTATGCTCTCTGGGAGCGACTGCCGGTCGCGGTGCGCATCCATCTGACGGAGGGGTTGGCCGGGGGGCGGGACGAAACGCCCAAACCGCGAAGCCTGATCTTTCGGCGGGTCCAGCACGCCATCGTCGGCAACAACCGGCTGACGATTGAAGCGGCAGCAAAGGCCGCACACAAGGAGGGCTACGAGAGTGTCCTCCTCGGCATGTTCGTGACGGGAGAGGCCGGCCAGTTCGGGCGGTGGATGGGCGAGCTTGGGAAGGAACTGGCCAGGCGGCCGACGCTGCCCGGACCGGTGTGCGTGTTGGCAGGGGGCGAGTTGACCGTCACTGTGCGTGGCTCAGGGACGGGTGGACGGGCGCAGGAGTTTGCGCTCGCGGCTGCGCTGGCGATCCAGGGCACATCGGGTGTCTGGGTGGCAGGGTTCGGCACGGATGGCCGTGACGGGCCGACCGATGCGGCCGGCGCGGTCGCGGATGGCGAGACGGTCGAGCGGGCCAGGCGCAGGAGGATGGATGCGGAGCGTTTTCTCCGCCGCCACGACAGTTACACGTTCTTCAAGAGAGTCGGCGGCCACCTCAGGACTGGCCTCACCGGCACCAACGTCAATGACTTGTACATAGTCTTCGTCCATCCTGTTTCAATCGGACGATCAGTCGTTCATAATAGGGCATTATCCAGCAGGAGGTCGCGGCGTGGCTGAAACCGAAGAAACAGAAAAGACCAATACATCAACCGAGACAGCGAGCGCGAAAGAGCCGGGCTTGATCCAAACCCCGGGAGACAAATGGTGGTGGGCGATCACGATAGGCATCCTCCTGTGGATCGGCTTCGTCAGCGTGGCCGTGCTGGTGATGCTGTCACGGGGGCATTAAGTAGTCGATCCGCTCCACCCGCACCATCGGCATGACCATGCCCTGACCTGGCTCGTCGTGGGCGAAGTCGTAGATGAGCGCTTCGTCCGGCACGAGCCGGCCGGTCATCGCCACGAGGACTCTCACCACTTCTCCACGAGACAGCCTGACGCGCAGCGACTCCGTGAGATCGGCTGGCGGCACGGCCACAAGCTCGGCAGGGAGACTCTCCGGTTTGAACCGCACCAGGCCCCACTGGGTCGCAATCACTTCAGGCCCGATCGCGACCAGAAAGCTGGCCTTCTCCTGCACGTAGGTCGACAGCACTCCGTCCCAGAGGAATGTAATCCGCTCAGAGAGCGCCGGCCGGCCCGCCCGCAACCGATCCCGCTCCCGGTTCAGGGCGAACAGAGTCTCATCATGACGCGCTCCGTCCTTGCCTTGTAGCTCCCTCCAGTTCGGCGGGCTCCCGTCCAAGGCCTCCAAGTACTTCTCGATCGCGACTGGGTCGTGCAGAATGTGCGTGTCCTTGGGTAGGAGCGATGGGAGTGCCTGCTGGTTTGCGAAGACCAGAAGGCGAGAGACATAAGCGTCCTCGCCGAACGCGAGGGGTGCAAAAACAACAAAAAATCCGGCCATTGTGACCGTTGCTAACTGGCCCATGATTCGATCATACACCGGAATGGGGACAGATTTTAAATCTGTCCCCTTTAAGATTCTGACTCTGCCGTTGACGGCATGAGAGCAGGGGGCCACTTCCACCGGCATCATGCACATGGCCGGTAATGTCTGGGAATGGGTCGCCGACTGGTACCATCAGACCTACTACGCAACCGGCCCGGACCGAAACCCCATAGGCCCGGAGTCCGGCGAGTACAAGGTGACGCGCGGGGGCTCGTGGCTCAACCACCAGCCCCTGCTCCGTACGACCGCACGTGACGGCGCCTGTCCCTCCATGCGCAACCACGGCACCGGCTTCCGCTGCGCCCGGGACCCGTAGGCTTCCTGCGACTCATTTCCTGGCCCGAACGAAGAATTGACAGAGCCAGCTGATGTGTATATCTTCGATCCTCCGGAGCGGCAACAGCCAGGCTGTGCGGATACCCAAGGAATTTCAGTTGGCGGGGGACAAGGTGGAGATTCAGAAGAGAGGAGACGCACTGGTGCTGCGCCCCAAGAAGAGATCGTGGACGGCGCTCATCGAAAGCCTGGAGAAGTTCACGGATGACTTCATGCGGAAAGGCCGGAACCAGCACCCTGTCCAGAAAAGAAACCGGGCCTTCTCATGAAGGTGCTGCTCGACACGAACATCTGCATTTACATCATCAAGCATTTGGCCCTCCTGCGGAACCACGGCACCGCCTTCCCCTACGTCCAAGACCAGAATTAACTACATTCTGCTAGAACTAGGATGACACGGGTGACTTGGGTAGGAGGCCCACCGCCGACTGGACCACCCCCCACCCTGACCCTCCCCCTCAAGGGGGGAGGGATGAGAGGGCCAGGTTAGAGTTTGTCTTCGCCCTTGAGGTACCTGCGGAAGCGCTCCATCAGTTCCGCGCCGAGTGTCCCCCCTTCTGGCTTTTTCGTGTGGGGATCCTTGAAGTGCTGGCGGATCTCCTCCAGGCGCTTCACGGCCTGGGGGTTGCCCTGCAGGCGCTTCGTCTTCTCGAGGGCCGTCTCGAAGGCGTCGAAGGTGAGCTCGTTGTAGCCGAACGACCGGATGCGCTTGACCGCCTTCATCATCGCCTCGTTGCGGAACACCGTGAGGTGCTCCGAGTCGATCTCCTTGAGGCCCAGCTTGCGCGCGCGACGTTCGGCGGCCTTGCGGATACCGCTGCGCACGAAGTCGGGCGCGGTGAGCAGGCGCTTCCAGGCCTCGTCGCTCCACGAGATGGGCGAGAGCGGCGCGTCCCAAATGGCGGTCAGGGCCGCCTCGTCGATGATGGTGAGGCCCAACTCGCGGGCCCGCTCGTCCGTGTCCCGCTTGACCATGTCCGCCACGAAGTCCATGGCGATGGCGGGCGACTGCGCGATCTTCTGCTGGAGTCGGGCCTGTGCGCCCTCGGTCCAGGGGAGCGGCGGCGCGTCCTGGAGTTTTTCCTCCCCCAGCGCTTCCACCTTCTGGAAGAGCTCGACGTTGACCTCCATGTGGCCGCGCTCGCG
>VBOO01000235.1 GCA_005877505.1 Nitrospirota bacterium | reverse complement strand
TACACCATCTGCGCGCCACGGTGTCGGATCAGCAGGTAGATGAAGAACGGCCCCCCGCACAACGCCGTGATCACCCCCACCGGCAATTCCGTGGGAGCCAGCAAACTGCGCGCGACCGTGTCGGCCACCATCAGGAACACGCCGCCGAACAAGGCGGCCGCCGGCAAGAGGAGCCGGTGATCGGCGCCCAGCACCATGCGCATCGCGTGGGGCACGACCATCCCGACAAAGCCGATCAGGCCGCTGACGGCCACCACGGCGCCCGTCACCAAAGCCGTGGTCAGGAAGATCAGGCGCTTCACGCGCTCGACCGCCAGCCCAAGCCCGCGCGCCGTCTCCTCGCCCAGCGCCAACAGATTCAGGTTCCGCGCCTGTCCGAACAGCAGCCCGATCCCCACGGCCACCAACAGGGCCAGCGCCCCAAGTCCCGCGTAGCCCAATGTGGTCAGGTTCCCCATGAGCCAGAAGAACATCCGGAAGGCGCTCGTCGAGTCGGACACGCTGGTGATGAACAGGATCAGCGCGGAGATGATCGCGTTGATGATCACACCTGCCAGCAGGAGCGTATGGACAGGCATCCGCCCCTCCGTCACGACCACTCGATAAATGGTGACGATCGTGGCGCCGGCGCCGAGAAACGCAAACAGGTGCAGCGCCGAGAAGCCCGCGAACGTCCAGCCGATGCCCATCTGCAGAGCCAGGACGGCGCCCAGGGCGCCTCCACTGGATACGCCCAGGATGTACGGGTCCGCCAGGGGATTCCGCAGCAGGGCCTGGAGCGCCACACCGACGGACGCCAAGCTGGCCCCCACCAGGAACGCCAACAGTATTCTCGGCAATCGTACTTCCAGCACGATCACGCTCCGGCTGACGCCGGAGGTGCCCGTCAGGGTCTCATCACCCCCACTGAGCAGAATGCGGGCCAGGTCAGCCAGCGGGATCCGCTCGGATCCGAATTGGAGGCAGGCCACACCACCAATCAGCGCGATCGCCGCCAGCAGCGCGATCACCCGGCTCCAGCGGCTGACCGTCAGCACCGGCAGCGAGAGCGGCCCTGTTTGGATGTCGGCGTGGGACGGCATCGTCATCGAGCCTTTGCGCCTCCGGTGGCAGGGAACAAATCAGGATGGAGGTAGCGCGCCATCAGCTCCGTCCCGTCAATCACCCGCGGGGCCGGCCGATTGATCAGTTCCCCTCTGATCTGATGAAGCCTGTTGTGGGCCACGGCCGAGAGGTTCGGCCACCGTCGCCAGAACTGCTGCTCGGCTTCCGGGATGCCCTCCGCGACCCCGACCGGGAAGAGGATGACCTCCGGATCCTGCCGCAGCACCTCCTCCACCGACACCTTGGGATAGGGCGTCTGCGCCCGGCCCACGACGTTCTCCCCGCCCGCGGCTTCGATCATGTGATGGATGAAACTGCCATGCGCCACGCTGATGAGGGGATCGGTGTTCACGACATAGAACGTGCGGACCCGCTTGACTGAGGCGGTCCGGCGCCGGATGTCGGCCAGCCTGTCCCGCAAGCCCTGGACCACCCGCCGCGCTTCCGGCTCATGCCCCACCATCCGGCCAATCGTGCTGATATGCCCCAGCACATCCTCCAGGCTCTTGGCGGAGAGCACGAACACGGGGATCTTGAGCTGCTCCAGCTTGGCCAGAACATCCGGGCGAATGGCGTCAGTCCCCACGACGAGATCCGGCTTGAGCCCCAGGATAACTTCTAGATTGGGGATCGCAGCGCCAACCTTAGGCCTGGTTTTGGCTTGGGCGGGATAATCGCAAAAGGTTGTGACGCCCACCACTTCCGCATCAAGTCCCACAGCGAAGAGGATCTCGGTCACGCTGGGCGCCAGGGAGACCACTCGGCGAGGCGGCTTCGAGAGGTACACCCGCCGCCCCAGATCATCCACGAATGTCTGGTCGGCGAGGTTGGCCATGAACGGCATCCCGGTCAGGATTCCCCGCTGTCGACGCTTCATTACCCCTCTAAATAAAAAATCCTCAAGGCCATCGTGGGCCTTGAGGATTGCTCCTGCCTCACCTCTCCCAGGCCCACGAGGAGAGGTCAGCCGTGGACACGGGCAGGTCTTCTGGCTCGTGGTTCGTCCTACTACTCACGCCTTCCCGTTTTGAAGACGTTAATCGTGAATCGTTATACGTTAATCGGAAAGACCCAAATCTTCCGTTTAACGATTAACGAATAACGTGTAACGTCCCCCAAACAGTGGCTAACCGTGAGGTTCGTCCCCACTCACAGCGGCGGGACCGCAAGGGATTTGCACCCTTTTCCCTATGCCC
The DNA here is from genome assembly GCA_005877505.1 of Nitrospirota bacterium. Lineage (GTDB taxonomy): Bacteria > Nitrospirota > Nitrospiria > Nitrospirales > NS-4 > NS-12. The sequence goes on along the minus strand of VBOO01000235.1, from coordinate 952 downwards.
GTGTCTTTGCGTTTTGTGCGCTGAATCTAAAGCGGCGGCTAATCCAAAGTCAAGGGAATTCTGGTAGAATGCGAAACCGGAGACCCGCATTGGACAACCGCTACGCTATGCTCACGGCCTTCGGGCAGGACCGTCCCGGTATTGTCGCGGCCCTGGCCGAGGGGTTGTACCACCTGGGCTGTAACATCGAAGACACCTGCATGACGCGCCTACGGGATGAGTTTGCCATGATGCTGCTGGTGCGCCTGCCGGTTGATCTTGCGCCGAGCCAACTCACAGATCGGCTCACTCCCAAGACCGGTCCTCTCGGGCTCACGCTGCTCTGCCGGGAAGTCCCTCCACAGACCGCCACGGATACGTCCACGACCCAGGCCCCGAACCTCTTGCTCTCGGTTTACGGCGCAGACCGGCCCGGAATCGTAGCGGCCGTCGCCCGCGCCGTGGCGGACCAGGGCGGCAACATTACGGACCTGAATACCCGGGTGATCGGCTCAACGGACCGTCCAGTTTACGTGATGGTCCTCGAGATCCATATGCCTGGCGGCGAACAACCTGACGCTCTCCAAGCTGCGCTCGAGCGTCTGAAGCCAACATTGGGGGTGGACGTCACCTTGAGGCCCATCGAGAGCGTCCAACTCTAGACCGCCTATCGTGGCCGTTCGCCCCATCCGTCTGTACCCAGACCCCATCCTCAAACACCCAGCGATTCCTGTTAGCCTGACAGACCCGGCCTTGTCCGATCTGGTCCAGGACCTCCTCGACACCCTTGAGGCCTCCCCCGGCGTCGCGCTCGCCGCGCCACAAATCGGGTACCCGGTGAGCATGATCGTGGTGGATGTGACGCGCAAAAAGGGGGCCCACGGACATGGCCGGGTTGTACTCATCAATCCCCGGGTGCTGCACCAGGACAGTCCTCGGGTCGTGCGCGAAGGCTGTCTCAGCGTGCCCGATT
>VBOO01000233.1 GCA_005877505.1 Nitrospirota bacterium | reverse complement strand
TTGCATTGCGCGATGGACGGCCGGCGGCTCTGCATGGTCTCCGAATGGAAACGGGCCTGCGAGCAGGCGGCGGCGGGCAAGGTCCCATTGAAGAATATCAAAGGCGACTGGGAATGGACGGCCGGCTTCGAAGTCGTCCTGGACGACACCCAGCAGGACACCGCGTATTTCCTCTTCGGCAAGGCGGATTGTGAGACCCAGCACAAAACGATGCGCATCAACGCCGAGAAGTTCGTGGGCCGCTGCTGTAGAAATCCGTAATCCTTCTATGCGACCGAGTCACCTGGTCAGCTCCTTCGTAAAGGGCGTGCTGGCGTTTAGTGTTCTGCCGGGCGTTCTCGCGAGCGACCTGGCTCACGCCGTCAGGATCACAAACGAGCCGAACGGGTTCAATGAATACACCTGGGGGTCGCCCCTGTCGGGCTTTCCCGCCTTGCAGCAGATACGGGAGCTGGGGCAGGCTCAAGGCGGCGAGCGGATCAGCGTCTATGAGAAGCCTGGGGAGGTCGTCACGTTGAACGGAGTGACGTTGAATAGGATCCGCTACCGCTTCGTGGACGACCAGTTGGAGAGCGTCGTGCTCTCCTACCAAGGGCGTGAGAGCCGTGACAAGTTGCTGCAGTGGGTTGAGGAGCATTATGGGAAGCTGACCCCATCCGAGCGCCGGTTGCAATTCACTCAAGTCGAATGGCTTGGAGAGAAGACCGAAGTCACCCTGAGCTACTACCACACCAGGAAGGAAGGGACGCTGCTGTTCATCTCGCCGGCCATCCGGTACCGCCTGTTTGATTCCAATCTCGGCGGCGGCGGAATGCCTTGAGACTCGCGGTCGCCCCCGCAAGCCTGACAGGCTGATTGAAGACGCCCGCCGCTTCCGTTGCTGGCGCGGCCGCCCTATAATTCCCTGTGTGACCCGTCGCGAGAGAGCCCTCGGCCACTTCCGTTCCTCGATTCTGGGGATCTTCCACGCCGCCGCGCCTGCCTCACTGCACCCGCTGGCCTCGCTCATCGCGGACGAGATGGAAGCGGCTCCCGAGTCGTCCGACCTCTGGCAGCGCGTGTGTGCGCAGGGCGAGCACGCGCTGAGGAAGATCAGGAGCGGCTCCGGCACCCTGGCGCACGTCGTGGAATGGGAGCTGGTCAAGCTTCAGGCCCGGATCAAGCCCGAGTCGCAGACCGGCTGGCCGCCGGTGTTCCGTGACAAGCACGTCCACATCGGCAGCCTGATCCATTTGTGGCGCGGCGTGGCGCGCGAGACTGAGGAGCATCTGGCCCAGCAGGGCATCGAGACATTCTTCGACGTGGGGCCATGGGGCGGTTTTAATTTCGTCGTGAACCCGGACGGCTATACCAGGATGAAGTTCGCCCGGCTGACGCTGGGGATCGGCAGCCTTCCCTCGATGCCGCTTGAGGAGAACGGGGCCCCCTTTTTCGAGATCTTCATGCCGCTGTACAAGGTCCGCCTCGCCGAGGAAGGTCTGGTCCTGCCGGAGGAGTGGCAGGACCGGAACCCCAAGCGCGACCCGTCGGGCCGATTGCTCGGCATCTCCCACACCTATTATTTTCCCCACCACACCTACGATAACCGGACCTTCGTGAAGGTCTGGCTCTCGCGCGAGTTCGAGACCTACGAGGAGATCATGGTCTGGGATTTCCTGATTCTGCTGGCGCGGCTCTATCAGACGACCGACTGGGCGGCCTACAAGCAGGACACGAAGGACGTGGACATCCGCTTCGACCTCCAGGACTTCGTCTCACTGAACCACATCATGGAAGGAGTGTACCAGCGGACTGACAAGGAGGAACGCTTGCTCCTCGAGCTCAAGGAGGCATTCCGCGGACCGATCCGGGAGCGTCCCGTCCTCTACGAGTTCCTGGATCGGGTGATCAAGTCCAAGTGGATCGAGAACCTCTACTGGGCTATCGCGGGCACGGTCCTTGGCATCCGGAAATTCGAGCGGCCGGTCAATTACGGGCTTGAGATCCTCACCTCGCCCTTGCCACCACAGTTGTTGGTCCCTGTGAAGCGGCACGTGCAGGCCTACCACGAGCGTGTCGGGGCCTTGCGGCCGGAAATTTCATAGGAGAGAATCAGAGCTAAGGAAGACGGTTCATCCATGGAACCATCCAACTACCACAAGGACGTTCGGGAACAGTACGAAGCCTTTCCCTATCCGCCACGTAATCCGGCAGATGAGAAGGTCCGGCTGGAAAACAGTTGGCACGACTTTCTGGAGCTCATCAACTTCTACTGCTTCAGAGGGAGGAACACTTTTTCTCAAGAAATTCGGGTCCTTGTGGCTGGCGGCGGAACCGGAGACCAGACCATCTTCCTGGCTGAGCAATTGCGCCACAACCGGCGCGCCGAAGTCGTGCATCTCGACATCAGCGAAAAGTGCAATGAGATCGCCAGACGCCGGGCGGAGGTCCGCAAGCTCACCAACATCACCTGGGTGCATGGCTCGGTCCTGGACCTGCCGTCCTTGAAGCTAGGGCCCTTCGACTACATCAACTGCGTCGGGGTCCTGCACCATCTGGAGGATCCGAAGGCCGGCCTGCAGGCGCTCCGTTCCGTGCTCAAGGACGAGGGCGCCATGTCCCTCATG
>VBOO01000232.1 GCA_005877505.1 Nitrospirota bacterium | reverse complement strand
GTGACCAAGGAAGGGAAGGAATTCGACCGGTTCCAGTATGATGCCGTCGGCATGGAGCGGTTCAAGACCAGGATCGGGGTGACCAAGGAGAACGGAACACTCATCGACACGGCCTCGCCGCCATACCTCCATACCGACTTGGCGAACGGCATGTGCTACCACTATGCCGTCACGGCGGTCACGAAGAATGGGGAGAGCCCGGAATCTGAAGAAGTCATGGGGATCCCGGCCCCGTACGTGTGCGTCATGCACTTCGGGACCGACGGCTACGATGACGGGGAGTTCAAGTCGCCCACTGGGATTGCGCTGGACCGGGACGGCAACATCTACGTGGCCGACACCGACACGCATACCGTCCAGAAGTTCGACAAGGACGGGAAGTTCCTCATGCGCCTGGGGGACGAGGCGGGCGACGCCGAAGGCCAGTTCTATTACCCCCGGGGGCTGGCCTGCACTTCCCAGGGCGACCTGATCGTTATCGACGCCAACAACCACCGCATCCAGAAGTTCGCCAAGGACGGGAACTTCCTGACCGTCTGGGGCAAGTTCGGCTTTGCCTGGAAGGGCTCCTCGCAGGGGGTCTTCGACAATCCGTGGGGCGTCGGCGTCGACAAGGAGGATCACGTCTACATCGCCGACACCCTCAATAACCGTGTCCAGAAGTTCACAGCCGATGGGGAGCCGATCCTCATGTGGGGCAAGGACGGCGCCTTTGAAGGGGCGTTCTTCTACTGTCGGGATGTCGCCATCGATTTCGCCGGCAACGTCTACGTCACGGACGAGATCAACAACCGCGTCCAGAAGTTCGACAGCCGGGGAAATTTCCTGGCCAAGTGGGGCAAGGAAGGCAATGGCCCGGGACAGTTCAACGGCCCATGGGGGATCGCGGTCGACGCGCTGGGCAATGTTTACGTGACGGACACCGGCAACCACCGGATCCAGAAATTCACGAGCAATGGCGCCTTCATCTGCCAATGGGGTAACCGCGGCAATACCTTGGGCCAGATGAATTTTCCTTACGGGATCGCGGTCGACCGGGAAGGCTATGTCTATGTCGTGGACAGCGGTAACGCCCGCGTCCTGAAATTCGCGCCGGTGGAAGGCACCCAGCCCGCCGCGCGGGTCCCGGCGGAGAAGGACAGCACGGAATTGTCGGCGCCCGCCGAACTGATCGCCAAGGCGGCTGACACCGAAGTGACCCTCAGTTGGATGGATGCGCCGGGCGCGGCCTCCTACAATCTCTACTACCACACCGAACCGAGCGTGACGCCCCAGACAGGGACCTGCGTCGAAGGTGTGGCCTCGCCGTACACCCACGGCGGGCTGGCCAACGGCACCACCTACTATTTCATCCTGACGGCGGTCAGCGCGGAGGAGGGGGAGAGCCCGCCGTCTCCTGTCGTTGAGGCGACGCCGACGATGGTCGACCTGGCTGCGCCGCAGAACCCCTACATGATCATCAACCACGGGGCGTTCATGACGAGCCTCCCCGATGTGATCCTGACGATTTCGGCCAACGATGTAGACTCCGGGGTCGCCGGGTACTTCATCTCGGAAGTGCCCACCACGCCGAGCGCGTCGGCGCCGGGGTGGATCGCCGTGGAGCCGGTCGGCAAGTTTGGCGCCACGGTGCCCTACACCCTCTCGCCCGGCGACGGCAAAAAGACCATCTATGTCTGGTTCAAGGACGGGTACGGGAATATCTCTGCCCCGGCGACCAATTCCATCCTCCTTAATACCTCGGGCTATGTCTGTGTGAATGTCTGGGGGAAGGCCGGCAGCGGCGCCCACCTCCTGCATGGCGGGGAATTCGGCACGCCCTCGTTCGGCCTCGCGTGCGACCAGACCGGCAACGTGTATGTCGTGGACACCGGCAACTGCCGGGTCCAGAAATTCGACAACGCGGGGAATTTCGTCCACCTCTGGGGCATGTTCGGCACCGCCCCCTCGAACTTCCAGAATCCCACCGGCGTCGCCGTGGACGATAAAGGGGTCGTGTACGTCTGCGACACGAACAACCACCGGGTCCAGCGGTTCGACGCCAAGATGGGCAGCTACCTTTCCAAGTGGGGGCGGCAAGGCGGCGGCGAGGGACAGGTCAACGCCCCCTGGGGCGTGGCGGTCGACAACACCCGGGGCTACGTTTATGTGGTGGACAGCGCCAATTTCCGCGTCCAGAAATTCGACCGCAGCGGCGAGTTCGTCATGGCGTGGGGCAGCTTCGGCAACGCGGACGGCCAGTTCTACTTTGCCCGCGGGATCGCGGTGGACGAACTTGACGGAGCGGTGTACGTCGTGGACATGGGCAACCATCGAATCCAGAAGTTCGACACCAGCACGAACTTCCTGCCGCAGCTTCTCGTGAGATGGGGAACCAAGGGGCAGGAGCCCGGCCAGTTCTGGAATCCGTGGGGGATCGCCGTCGATCGGGACGGCTTCGTGTACGTGACGGACACTGGCAATCACCGAGTTCAGAAGTTCGATCGGGACAGCAACTTCGAAACGCAGTGGGGCGGATTCGGCAGCGCACGCGGGCAGTTCAACTTCCCCTATGGCATCGCGGTGGACCGGCGAGGATCGATCTTTGTCCTCGACAGTTCCAATTTCCGGGTGCAGCAATTCATGACGGCCGATGAAGGGGAGTTGCAACTGCGCGAGCAGGCCGAGGTGGCCGAGTCCGAATCCTCCGCGTTGGAGGAGAAGAAGACGATCCAACAGGAAACCCCGGGCACGCATCTCTGGTCGACGCCGAAACAATAACGACATGCTGCAACCTTCCTTGCCGCTGGGACTGACCTTCGACGATGTGGCGCTGGTCCCCGCGAAATCCTCCGTCTTACCGGCCGAAACCGACACCCGCACGCGGTTGACCCGCCGCATCACGATCAACATCCCCATCGTCAGCGCCGCCATGGACACGGTCACCGAGGCCCGGCTGGCCATCGCGATCGCCCGTGAGGGGGGGATCGGGATCATCCATCGGGTGCTCTCGGCGGCAGGCCAGGCGGCCGAGGTGGACAAGGTCAAAAAATCCGAGAGCGGCATGATCCTGAACCCGGTGACCATTTCTCCGGACCACACCATCCGCGACGCGCACAAGATCATGGAGCAGTACCGGATTTCCGGCATTCCGGTGACCAAGAACGGCAAGCTCGTCGGCATCGTGACCAACCGGGACCTGCGTTTCGAGACACGTATGGAT
>VBOO01000231.1 GCA_005877505.1 Nitrospirota bacterium | reverse complement strand
TGATTCCCGAAGGCGGCTACTACGGCATTCCGAGGCTGGTCCGGGACGGATTCCTGGTGTGCGGGAGCGCCGCCGGGTTCGTGGGCGGGACGTTCTACCACGAGGGTTCCTCGATGGCGCTGCTCTCCGGGAGGCTGGCGGCGGAGACCATCCTGGACGCTCGGCGGCAGGGGGATTACACCGCCCGCGTCCTCAAGGCGTACGTGCGGCGCCTCAAGCGGAGCCCGGTCATCAAGGATCTGCGCGGCCAGCGGCACCTCTCGGCCTGGTGTCACGAGAACCCGCGGTTCTTCAAAGAGTATCCCGATCTGGCGGTCGAGCTGCTTCGGGACTACTTCACGGTGTCTGCCAACAAATCAAAGGCCGAGATCCGTCGTGGCATCGCGCGAAAGTTCCGGGCGCGCGTGGGGTATCTCCGGGGGCTGTGGGACTTCTGGCGCTTCAAGCGGGCAATGTTCGGGAAGTAGGGGCACGGCGCGCCGTGCCCCTACATAATCATCGGAATTCATTTTGGTCTTTTGTAGGGGCGCACAGCTGTGCGCCCGATTCAGAGGGCGGATGACCATCCGCCCCTACATCGGAGGGTTCCGCTCGGCGCCACCCGCAAGAAAGATTCTTGCCCGCGCTTTTGGAGAGGGTGGAGTAAAGGGGACAGGCAGCTTTTCAGGGTCGAAAAGAAGCTTGCCCCCTTAGCCCAGAGTCGCCTGGATGGCTTCGATTTTCTTGGTGACCTGGAGGTCGCCTTTCTTGAGGGAGACGGCGTGGCCGTCCTGACAGACCTGCTTGGCGCGCTCTTTCTGGCCAATCTTTAGAAGTGATTCCACAAGGGCGAGATAGGCTGCTGAGTAGTCCGGCTTGGCCTTGATGCACTGCTCGAGATACTGCGCGGCTTCGGCGAACGAGCCCTCCTCCATCAGAAACTTCCCCAGGCCGAACAACGCGACGTCGTCGTTCGGGTCCATCTGAACCAACTTCTTCAGTTGCTCGATCCGCGGGTTGGCCATGGCGGCAATCTAGCATTAAGTCCGCGCCTTGTCTACGTAGGGACCGTGTGTTACATTCCGCTCATGGCGCACACCGGCCTTGTCTATCACCCCGCCTATCTGGAACACGACATGGGACACACCCATCCGGAGTCTCCGCAGCGGCTGCGCGCGATCGTCGGCCGGCTCGAGGAGACCGGGCTCCTGCCGAGTCTCGTCCGGATCGATCCGAAGCCGGCGACCGACGACTGGATCACCCAGGTCCATGAATATCCGTATGTGAAGGGACTGCGGCAGCGGGCGCCGCAGAAGGGCTATGTCTCGCTAGACCCCGACACCGCGATCTCGCCCGGCTCACTGGGGGCGGCGTATCTGGCGGCGGGCGGGGCCCTGTCGGCGGTGGACGCCATCATGGAGAAGCGCGTGGACAACGCGTTCTGTGCCGTCCGTCCCCCCGGCCATCACGCCGAGTCCGGCCACGCCATGGGGTTCTGTCTCTTCAACAACGTGGCGATCGCGGCGCGCTACTTTCAGAAGCGGTACGGGCTGGAGCGGATCGCGATCGTGGACTGGGACGTCCACCACGGCAACGGGACCCAGCACGCCTTCTACGACGACCCGACGGTGTTCTTTTTCAGCACGCACCAGTATCCCTGGTATCCCGGCACGGGCGGCGCCGACGAGCGCGGCGAGGGGAAGGGCGAGGGCTACACCCTCAACGTGCCGCTCTCGGCCGGGATGGGCGATAAGGAGTACCTCGACGTGTTCAACCGAATTCTAAGGCCCGCACTCAAGGCGTACCGTCCGGACGCCATCATCATCTCCGCCGGCTTCGACGCGCACCGCGACGATCCGCTGGCCGGGATGAACCTCACGGCGGAGGGCTATAAGGCGCTGACCCGGGTGGTCAAGGAAACCGCCGCGGAGCACGCGCAGGGGCGCGTGTTGTCCTGCCTGGAGGGCGGCTACAACCTCACGGCGCTGGCCGCCTCCGTAGAAGGGCACCTTCGCGTGTTGCAGGAGGCGTGAGCGGCGAGGCGCCGCAGAACCGGGGATGGTTCCGCACCCTTCTGCGCGTCTTCGAGTGGGGCACGCTCGGCGTCATCCTGCTCGTGGCGGCCGGGGTCTATTTCTTCTATAACGAATTGAGGCCCAAGGTTATTTTCGGCCTGAGGCAGGATTTCGCCCAGGCCATCCCGGTCCAGAAAGTTCCAGCAGGCATCCCGAGCCTGAAAGCCGAGGACTGTGGCCAGTGCCATCGTGAGATCTACGAGGAATGGAAGACCTCCTATCATGCCCAGGCCTTCACTGACCCGTTCTTCCGCGCCTACTGGCGAAAGGACGGCGAAGTGTGGATCTGCTTGAACTGCCACACCCCGCTGGCCAACCAGCAGCCGGAATTGATCACTGAAATTCCACGGAGTCGGGTGGAGAGGGCCGTCAAGGCGCCTAATCCGGACTACGATCAGGCGCTTCAGCAGGAAGGCATCACCTGCGCCGGCTGCCATGTGCGCGACGGCATCATTTTGGGCCCGTTCGACGACTCGGTGGCCCCGCACCCGACGCAGTTCGATCCCAGGTTCCGCACCACCGAGATCTGCTACCGCTGCCATCAGGTCCCCAAGGGTCCCTTTCAGTTCTACAACGTGGGACCCTGCGGGACCTTCCCGGAATACGAAGGAACGTACTTTGCTCGGGACCGCGGGCTGATCTGCCAGAGCTGTCACATGCCCGAGATCGAGCGGCCGATGGCCGAGGGCGGGCCGATCCGGCGGGGCCGGCAACACTTGTGGCGGGGCGGCCACGATCCCGAGCAGATCAAGAGCGCGCTGGCCGTGCAGCTTGCCGCGGACCCGCCACAACCGAGCCCGGGAGAGTCGGCGACCTTCACGCTGACGCTCATCAATGCAGGGGCCGGGCACAAGCTGCCCACCGGCGATCCCGACCGGTACTTCACCGTGGGCTTCCGCGTGATGGATGGGACCGGCCGCGTGCTCAAGGATCAGGCCGATTCGATGGGCCGCTGGATCCTCTGGCAGCCCGTGATCGTGGAGCTGTACGACAACCGGCTGCCCCCGCTGGCGAGCCGGGATTACCGATTCAACTATCGGTTACCGGACTCGGTCGAGGGGCTGAAATTGCAGGTCCGGGTCCGGTATCATATCTTGACCGACAAGGCGTACCATACCCTGAAAGGGCGCTACGGACTTCAGGGTGATCATCCGTACTCCTTCGTAATCTACGAGCGGCAGGTGCCCTTGTCAGGACCATTGTCGGCGGAATTCATCCCGTTA
>VBOO01000226.1 GCA_005877505.1 Nitrospirota bacterium | reverse complement strand
GAAGTCCTTTACGCGACCGGCCTTCGCGTTTCCGAGCTGGTCAACCTGGATCTCGATGTGGTCAATCTGTCAGCCGGCTTTCTCCGCGCGACCGGCAAGGGGTCCAAGCAACGCGTGGTGCCCCTCGGCGCGGTGGCGATGCGGAAGCTACGCCGCTACCTGGCCTCAGGGCGCCCCTCTCTGCTCAAGAGCCGCGCCTCCAACCGTCTTTTCGTGACACGGTCCGGTCGGGGCCTGACGCGGCAGGGGTTTTGGAAAATCCTTCGGCGCTACGCCCGGGCCGCGGGCATCCCGCGCACGATCTCACCGCATATGTTGCGGCACTCGTTCGCCACGCACCTCCTGGAGCGCGGAGCCGATTTACGGGTAGTGCAGAGCCTGCTGGGGCATGCCGATATTACGACGACCCAGATCTATACGCACGTGGAGCGCGAACGTTTGAAGCACCTCCACAAGCGCTACCATCCGAGGGGCTAAGACGTGTGCAGAGGAACCATCTTACAGAGTGGAACGGCTGAGTGTTTTATTGACAGGACGCAGGGGACTTGCTAGTATGCGGATCGATTTTCAACTGAATGTGGACTTATTGTTGCATCTGTTTGGGCGGATAGCTCAGCTGGTCAGAGCGCTGCCCTTACAAGGCAGAGGTCACAGGTTCGACCCCTGTTCCGCCTACCACGTTTTCGCTACGACTTTATTTTCCGGGGCCGTCGTTCAGCCTGGTTTAGGACGCCAGATTGTCAATCTGGAAGTCGCGGGTTCAAATCCCGTCGGCCCCGCCATTGTCTTTTGTGCGCCGCTCGACGGCGCGGGACGACGCATCCGAGAAGGTGAGGGGGCCTTGCGCACATAATGTTGTTCCGTTCGGGTCTCGTTGAGCTCCTTACCTCACTGGGGCTGGTCTCCAAGATCGTTCTCCTGGTCCTGTTGATCTTCTCCACTACAAGTGGCGCTTCTTGCGCCGTCAGGAGGCCGCGGACCTGCGCTTCCTGAAAGCCTACAGTCGCTATGAGCACCCGCTCAAGGCCTCCCGCGAGCTGCACCTCCATCGGGACAGCTCGGTGGCCGCGGTCTTCGCTGAAGTCGCCCGGTGCTATCAACTCGGCGGGAACGGGAATCCGGGCGCCAAGCTGGCGATCGCAGAGGTGGGTGACGGCGAAGCGGGGCTGCCGACCCAGCGGTACGTGGAGCGAGTCCTGACGCACGCGATCCAGGACCAGATCACCCGGACGGAGGTGGACCTGCCGTTCCTCGCCACGACCGGGAACACCACGCCGTTCATCGGGCTGTTGGGGACCGTGCTCGGCATCATCGATGCCTTCCGGGAGATCGGCATGCAAGGGACGGCCAGCATCGCGGCGGTGGCCCCGGGCGTGGCCGAGGCTCTGGTGGCGACGGCCGCCGGGTTGTTCACAGCCATTCCGGCGGTCATCGCGTACAATTACTTTCTGGTGCGGGTCCGCCGGATCGCGTTCCGGATGGACCGCTTCGCAATCGAGCTGACCAACGCGCTGGAGATGCGGGGCATCCAAGAAGATGCGAGGAGACCATGATCGAGGCTCGGCGTCGGCGGTTCCTGGCTGAGATCAACGTGATCCCGTTGGTGGATGTGGTGCTGGTCTTGCTCGTGATCTTCATGGTGACGGCCCCGATGCTCTACCGTGGCATGGACATCACGCTGCCCCAGTCGGCGACCAATACAATCAAGCCGGAACAGCGTGTGGTGCTCACGGTCGAGCGGGATCGCCGCGTCTTTATCGACAAGGAGGCGGTCCCGCTGGGCTTGCTCCAGGCAAAGCTCGACGCGCTGCGCCACAAAAACCCCAAGGTTGCGGTGTTTCTCCGGGCCGATCAGGCAGTGCCCTACGGAACGGTGGTGCAGGTCATGGACAGCGTCAAGAAGGCGGGCATTGTAAAGCTGGGCATGGTGACCGACCCGCTGAGTCCTCACGAGGAACGGATCCACTAAGGCGCGGCTGAGATTTCCATGACGGCCGGCATCCCCTATGACATACGGCGCCCCGCCCTGATCTCCCTGGCGGCCCATGTGGTCGCCTTGGTGGCGCTGACGACGGTCCCGGTGACGAAGATCCCTCCGAAGGGAGCCTCGACCATCGAGGTGCTGCTCGTGTCACAACTGTCGGCGCCAGCTCAGGTCGAGCAGGCCTCTGTCCCAGAGCCGAAGCCCACTCCACCGCCACCTGCTCCGCCGAAGGCGGTTCCGCCCCCGGCGACTGTTGCAAAGGCAGCCCCGGCCCCCCAGGCGGCGTTATTGCAGAAGCGGCTCCAGGAGATCACCGTGCCCAGGGAGGTGGCCCCGGTCCTTCCAATGTCCAAGAGCCTGCCCAAACCTGTCACAACGGCGCCGACCGAACCTTTATCACCGAAGTCCCAGTCTTCACGGGAACTTGCCGAGGCGTTCAAAAAAGCCGAGGAAGCCCTTGCCACGCCGCCTGTGACAAGGCCGCGTTCTCCGGTCCAGTCTCCGTTGGCCCCGCCGCGGACGAGCGAGGAGATCAAGAAACTGCTCAATACGTTGCCGCCGCCGACGCCTGCCAAGCCGGACGACGCCACGCCGGCGCCGAAGGCGTTGGCCCCGGCCGTCGCGCGCGCGCCTGAGGGGACTGCTGTCGTGGTCCGCCCAGCCCCTGCCGCTGTGCAGCGCTGCCCGCCCAAGGCGCGGGCGTACTGCCCGCTGCTTGAGGCTGCGATCAATCGGGTCTGGAACGCGGACACCAACCCAGCCGTCCGGCAGGTGCTCGAGAGCGCCAGCGACTCGACCGCCACGATGCGGATCGTCATTCAACCGGATGGCGAGATCCGGGACATCGCCCTGTATAAGTCTTCGGGGAACGACGCGTATGACCGTGCGGTCGAGAGCGTGTTGCGGGAGCTCCAGCGTGTCCCCCCGCTTCCGGACGAGATGCGGGAAGAGCCGTTTGTGGCAGTCACCAGTTTCACGTACACCAAGTAGCAGGATTCGTGGGTCCCTATGGCACGTCGTTTGCATCGATGCGCGGTACGCCGACGAGTTGGCCTTCTCGTGTTGCTGACGGCGCTAGCCAGCTCGGCCGTGTCCGCGGTGGTGACAGGGGCGGTCGAGGTGTTCATCGATGCCACCCGTGGGGCGATCCAGAAGGTCCCGATTGCGGTCTACAGCTTCAAGAGCGCGGTGGCCGTGCCCGGGCAGCCTCCGGCGGATGTGCTGAAAGACGATCTCCGCCGGTCGCTCCTCTTCGAGGTTGCCGACTTGGAGCGTCTCGGCATCAGGGCGGAGGTGAACTCCCAGCCCAAGCCCGAGATTCTTCAAAAGGCCCTCGAGGCGGGGCTGGAGGTGCAAGTCTGGGGCACTCTGCTGCCGCGGGGGAGCCAGATCGTCATGGATGGGACCCTCTTTGAGTCCTCGCATGGCGAAGTCGGACGCAAACGGTACGTCGGATCCCCCGGAGTGGTGCGGCACATGGTCCATCGCTTGGCCGACGAGATCGTCTTCCACTACACCGGTGAACAAGGGATCGCCCGCAGCCAGATCGCATTTGTGTCGGAGAGAGACGGCGCGAAGGAGCTCTTCGTGATGGATTACGACGGGTACAACACGCGGCGGTTGACCTTCGATGCGTCTTTAAACCTGGCGCCCGCGTGGTCGCCGGATAGGCGGCGTCTGGCGTTCGTGACGTATCGCAAAGGGGATGATCCCCAGATTGAGGCGTTGGATCTCATCACCGGCGCCAGACGGACGCTCGTCGCGCTCCGGGGTTTGAACATCACCCCGGATTGGTCGCCCAGCGGGGAAGAGTTGGCGTTCTCGACCACCAAGGACGGAAATTCGGAGATCTACAAGGTGGACAGGTACGGTAAGCGGTTCGAACGGCTGACTGACCATGGGGCCGCGGACCTCGCGCCGACGTGGTCGCCGACCGGACGCGAGATTGCCTTCACGTCGGATCGCGGCGGCACGCCGCAGATCTACCTCATGAGCGCGGACGGCACGAACGTCCGCGCCCTGACCTATCGGGACCAACATGGCAGCTATAATACCTCAGCCGCATGGTCGCCCAAGGGGGATTGGATCGCCTATGTGTGCCGCGACGAGCAGAGGGTGCTCAAGATCTGCCTGATCAGTCCCGATGGCCAGCAGGTGCGGCAGTTGACGAGCGGCAGCAGCAGCGACGAGTCGCCCTCATGGTCGCCTGACGGGCGGCACATTGCGTTCAGTTCCACTCGCAATGGGAGGCGTGATATCTATATGATAAGCACCGATGGCACTGGCTTGGAACGGTTATCGACCACCGGGAGGTTCAACGATGATCCTGCGTGGTCGAGGTCATGAGCCATCCGTGTCCGG
>VBOO01000021.1 GCA_005877505.1 Nitrospirota bacterium | reverse complement strand
AGGACCCGCTCTCAGCTCTTTCTGATTGGCGATCATGTGGACGTCGAGCAGGTGCTCGTTCTGGTCGATCGAGTAGAAGATCCGCCACTCGCCCACGGCGTACTTGGACAAGCCCGGCAGGTCCCGCGAGATCGGCTCATGGCGGAGATTCTCCACGTTGGACGCCAGCCATTTGGTCTTATCCAGCAGACGCTGGGCCATAGCTTTCTCGATCTTGGCAAGATCATCCAGCACTGCCGGACGATAGGCGAGCCGATACCATACCATGCTTACCACCGCAGACCGAGCTTCTCGGCCACCTCCTCTCCCGTGACGCGCGCGGAAGAAGCCAGGGACTGCTTGAGTCGTGCACGAACTGCTTCGCCCATTTCCATCCCCAGGTCGGGATCGCCGAGAAGTTCGCGTAAGCGATCGTCCACGATGCCTTTGACCAGCTCCTTGAGTTCCTCCAACGTGAGGTCCGAGAGCCTCATGCTGCACGTCCTTTCCCTCGACCTGGACTATTCATGAATTCCTACTGCGTCGACCGATCCTCTTGCCCGGCGAGGCTTTTCTCGTTCGGCCTCCTCGACGTACTGCTGTGAGTACGCCTGCGTCGTCCTTACTTGCGAGAAGCCACGGCGGGCTTCGGGCTCAGCCGTCTCGCGACGAAATCCATGAATACTCCGGGTCGTCTGACATACAATAGTTGCCAGTCCCGAAACAGAGCATAAGGAGGATGCCATGGCAAAAGCAATCTGGAACGGCGCCCTGCTCGCCGAAAGCAATAAGTGCGAGATCGTCGAAGGGAATCACTACTTCCCGCCCGATGCAATCAAACGTCAATACTTCAAACCGAGCGCCACCCACACGACCTGCCCGTGGAAGGGCGAGGCCAGTTACTGTGACGTGGAAGTGAATGGGCAGGTCAACAAGGACGCCGCCTGGTACTACCCCGCGCCCAAGAACGCCGCCAAGCACATCGCCGGCTACGTCGCCTTCTGGAAAGGCGTCAAGGTGGAGCCCTAGGCCGCGCCATGAAGCGCTTGACGGGCAAGATCGCGATCGTGACGGGGAGCAGCAGCGGGATCGGCAAGGCGATCGCGTTGACATTCGGCAAAGAAGGCGCGTCCGTGATCGTCGCGGCTCGACGCAAAGATTTGTGCGAGAAAACGGTCGCACAAATTCGGAAACACGCCGGGGAGGCAATGGCGCTTCAAACAGACGTAACTGACGAGGCGCAGGTGGAGCGCCTCATCACGGAGACCGTCAAGCGGTACGGGCGCCTCGACATCCTGGTCAACAACGCCGGCATCGGCGGCGGCGGGCGCATCGAGAGCACCAGCACGAAGACATTCGATCAGGTGATGAACACCAATTTGCGCGGCACCTTCTTCTGCTGCCGCGCGGGCTTTCGCCAGATGAAGCAGAATGGCGGCGGCACGATCATTAATATGTCCAGTGTGGCGGGCGTCCAAGCCTGGGCGGGGTCCGGCACCTATAGTGCGTCCAAGCACGGCATCATGGCCTTGACGAGATCCCTGGCCGATGAGGGCCGGCCCTACAAGATCAAAGTCAGCGCCATCTGCCCGGGCGGTGTCGCCGACGAACTGGTGGACTCGTCACCCGATGAGATCCTTCGCAGCGAGCAGATCAGCCCCTTCGACATCGCGGAGGCCGCGCTGTATCTCGCCACGTTGGGGCCCTTTGCGGTGGTGCACCAGATCATTGTGGATCGCCTGGGTGCAGACTGGTAGAATTGGCCCCGTAATCCATGAATGATTCGAACAAGCCAAGGATTCCACTAAATCGCGCGCATGCCCAGCAACGGGTGGACCGCATCAAAGCGTTTCAGGAAGAGCTAGAGCAGCTGGAACATGAACATAATTTTGCCCTTCAGGATGAACAACGACACCAGCTGGAACGCCACCACGAGAAAATCCTTGCGGAACTCGCTAAGCTTTTCGACGTCGATACGAGCGCTACTCAGAAGCAGATGTCCATGGGAATGCGCATCGCGTCGTTCCTGGGAGCGTTGGCTCTTGCCGCCAGCGTATTTTTCTTTTTCTACCGCATTTGGGGCCTGATCTCCACGTCTGTTCAAGTGCTGATCCTGATCTCTGCCCCAATTCTCGCAGTCCTTGGAGTAGAAATCATAAGCAAGAGGGAGAAATACCCGTATTTCACCTCCCTGATCGGGCTGGTAGCTTTCGCATGCTTTGTCCTAAACCTTAGTGTCCTCGGTAGCATCTTCAATATCTCACCATCGCAAAATGCCTTCCTTGCCTGGGCAGCTTTAGCTATGATCCTCGCCTATGGCTATGGGTTGCGTCTGCTGTTAGTCGCCGGGATACTCTGTCTGCTCTTTTTTCTCTCGGCGTCAGTGGGGGAGTGGGGTGGCATGTATTGGCTCTCGTTCGGCCTGCGCCCGGAAAACTTTTTGCCGGCGGGCATATTCCTATTCTTTCTCCCTGCTTTTGCCGCTCACTCCAAATATCCGGATTTTCCCGGCTACTATCGGCTGTTTGGGATGTTGACCGTCCTCATCGCGATTCTCATTTTGTCCCATTGGGGAGAAGGCAGTTATCTGATGCTTCCGCCTATGGACGTCAAGGTTCTGTACCAGTTACTAGGATTCGCCGTAGCAGGGATCACGATATGGGCAGGCATCCGCTGGCATTGGCAAGGAGTGACCAATCTCGGCAGCACGTTCTTCGTCATCCAACTTTACACAAAGTTCTATGATTGGTGGTGGGAATGGATGCCGAAGTATCTCTTTTTCCTTGTCGTCGGTCTCGTTGCCATCTTGCTCCTAAACATATTCAAACGGTTAAGATCGCACCTAGCGCAGGCATCGGCATGAACCGTCCAGGCCTCTGGTTAGGATTGGCGCTCATTCTTGTCACCAATGCATTTGTCCTTACAGGTGTGGCGTACAACCGCTCCACCGAACCGGAGGCGGTGATCCATCTTACAGAAAGGGAGTTGAATCTTTCATTCTCTGTTGAGGAGAACACTGGCATTTCCCTTCTGCTTGTATGGCACCAACCACAATCCGGAATCTACGCGCGGGTAGAGGGGCCAGGGTGGCTCGACCAAGCCAAATTGGAATCTCTAGGTTTTGATTGCAGCACTCCACTGACAGACCTTGAGGCAGAGTGGCGCTACAGGAAGGCATTACCACGAAAGGCATATGTGGTTTTTGAGTATGAGGGGAAGGGATGGCAAAACTTGCTTGACACAACAGAACAGAACATAGAACGTATAGCTCATCAAATTGAACGGAAGGAACGCTCGCCGGAAGTCCTTAAAAACGCACGCGAAGAATTAGACCGATTGCGCAACACTGGTTCGAGGCTTGTGGCAGTCGATGCTGGATCGGATCCCTTTCGCCTCCGTCAGCTATACCCTGACCGTCATCGATTCATCGTGCTGCCGGCAGAGGTTAATCTTCAATATGTCCCGCAGACCTCAAACAAGACAGGGATCCATCACGCGTATCTCTTTGGCAGAATATCAGAACTCCCCCGCCCTGAAATACATGTCCCTATGACACACCGCAGCTTATTGGAAAAGATTCGCAACGAAGAACAACAAGCAGGACGAGCATCCCGTTATAGCAGCCGATGGGAAAAGGACCAAGAACCACGGTACAGTGTTGTCGTCAACTATGGAAAAAGACGAGAACCGTGGATTGTTGATGTGCAGCTGTTGCCTGCTCCCAAACGAGAGAGAACACAAAACAAATCTTAGGCTTGCGGGCCTTCACAATCCTTACAGGTCGGCTGAGGTCTCGGGCCACACGAGCCGTATGAGGGCTGGCTTCTCTCGCGATCCGTCAAAGGAAGCCCGCACGTCTTCGGTGAGCGCCGCCACATCCACCCCCATATAGATGCCGGAAAACTTCTGCAGGCGCTCCAGGGCCGCCCGGGACAGCGTGCTCGCCGGCTCCGAGGCGTTGACCAGACGTTTCAAATTCGCCGCAGCCGCCTGGATCAGGGCCTGCAGGAACTGGCCCTGTGGCGAATCGGGCCCCACGGCATGCCACAAGCCCTCGAACACTTCGTGGCACTCCCACCAGTAGCCATGGTTGTAGAGATCGATGCCGTAGAGATACCACTCGCTGTCCCACCATTCCTCCGGCATGAACAGGGGCGGTGCCGGTTCCGGCTGTCCATAAGAATGCCCGTGCGGGTCCCGCCGCGGGTGCGGCGATTGGCCGGGAATGAACCGGTAGGCCGGGAAGGGGCGGTCCGTGTACCGCGGCACAGACATCGTGTGACTATAGCACACCTCGGCTTGACACCAGCGTTCCGCATGAGTAAGATGAGACTGCCTTTAAGACCAGTCCTGCGAGGCTGGGAAGGAGCTTGACATGGCGCAGTTCAATGCGCTCCTACATAGTTGGCTGCCGTTGCCTTCCGGTGGAGGTTTCCCGGAAGGTTTTTTTATGCCCGTGAGGCCCTTCACGTTGTTCAGGGTGGCAGTATGGAAGTGAAGCAGGCCTCCCGCCCGGTCATGGACGCCCAGGAGATCAACCGGGCCCTGACCCGCGTGGCGCACGAGATCATCGAGAAGAACCACGGGATCGCCAGCGTGGCCCTGGTGGGCATTCGGACCGGCGGCGTGTACCTTGCCAAACGGCTCGCGAACAAGCTCCAGGGGATCGAAGGGACGGCGGTCCCCGTGGGAGAGCTGGACATCACCCTCTATCGCGACGATCTGAACGCGCGGAAAGAGCACCCCGTGCTGCGCAAGACTGACATCCCCTTCGACATCACAGACCTCAAGGTGATCCTGGTGGACGACGTCCTCTTCACCGGGCGGACGATCCGGGCCGCCATGGACGGGCTGATCGACCTGGGACGCCCGGGCGAGATCCAACTGGCGGTGCTGGTGGATCGCGGGCACCGGGAGCTCCCGATCAAAGCCACCTATGTGGGCAAGAACTTACCGACCGCACTTGAAGAATCGGTTCAAGTTTATCTGGAGGAGGCAGGGACCCCGGACCACGTGGTCCTCCTTTCGTGAAACCATGAGCCTCAAACGCAAAGACCTCCTCGGCGTTCAGGACTTGACGGTGGAGGAGATCAACCTCGTCCTAGAGACCGCCGAGTCCTTCAAGGAGGTCACGGGGCGCGAGATCAAGAAGGTCCCGACCCTCCGTGGCAAGACCGTCGTGAACCTGTTCTTCGAGCCCAGCACCCGCACGCGGACCTCCTTCGAGCTGGCGGCCAAGCGGCTGAGCGCCGACGTGATCAACTTCGCGGCGTCCACCAGCAGCGTGGTTAAGGGGGAGACCCTGCTCGACACGGCCCGCAACATCGAGGCCATGCAGGCCGACTTCATCGTCCTGCGCCACCCGGAGGCCGGCGCGCCGAACATCCTGGCCCGCCTGCTACGGGCCTCGGTCATCAACGCCGGGGACGGTGGACATGAACACCCGACGCAGGCCCTCCTGGACCTCTACACGCTGCGCGAGAAGAAGCGCGCGTTCAAGGGCCTGCGTCTGGCGATCGTCGGGGACATCGCCCACAGCCGCGTGGCCCGTTCCAACATCTACGCCCTCGTGAAGATGGGCGCGGAGGTGCGGGTCGCCGGCCCGCCGACGATGATGCCCCAGGAGATCGAGCGGCTAGGCGTGACGGTGTTCCACAACCTGGATGAGGCGCTGCGCGGCGTAGACGTCATCATGATGCTCCGGCTTCAGCTCGAGCGCCAGGGCATCGCCCTCTTCCCCAGCATCCGCGAATACTCGCGGCTCTACTGCCTCACGCCGGAGCGGATGAAGCTGGCGACCCCGGACGCCCTCGTGATGCACCCCGGGCCGATCAACCGGGGCGTGGAGATCGCCCCGGAAGTGGCGGACAGCGTGTCGTCGGTGATCCTCGACCAGGTGACCAACGGCGTCGCGGTCCGCATGGCGGTCCTCTACCTCTTGTCGGGCGCGAAATGACCGTCGTTATCCGCAAGGGCCGCGTCATTGACCCGGGCCGGATCAACGGCCCGGCCGACGTCCTGATCCAAGACGGAGCGATTGCGCAGGTCGAGAGGGGGCTGGCCGTACCGCCAGGGGCCACCGTGATGGACGCCGCCGGCAAGTGGGTCCTGCCGGGATTCGTGGACCTGCACGTGCATCTGCGCGAGCCCGGATTTGAGTACAAGGAAACGATTCAGACCGGCGCGGCGGCAGCCGTTGCTGGGGGCTTCACTAGCGTCTGCTGCATGCCCAATACGAATCCGGTGAACGACAACCAGTCTGTGACGGAGTTCATCCTGGACAAAGCCCGCGCCGCCGGGCTCGCCCATGTCTTCCCCATCGGCGCGATCACGAAGGGATCCGAGGGCAAGGAGCTCGCGGAGTTCGGGGAGCTGAAGGACGCCGGCTGCGTGGCGGTCTCCGACGACGGCAAACCCGTCACGAACGGCATGGTGATGCGCCGTGCCCTCGAATACGCGCGGGCCTTCGATCTCACCGTCGTGGACCACTGCGAGTGCCTCTACCTTTCGGAGGGGGGCTGCATGCACGAAGGGTTGGTCGCCACCGAGTTGGGCCTGCACGGCATCCCTGCCGCGGCCGAGGACGTGATGGTGGCCCGTAACCTGGCCCTTGCGGAACTGACCGGCGGGCGGCTGCACCTGGCCCATCTCAGCACGGCCAGCTCGGTCCGGATGGTCCGGGAGGCCAAGGCCCGTGGCATCAAGGTCACGGCCGAGGCCTGTCCCCACCACTTTCTCCTGACCGACGAGGCCGTGCGCGAATTCAACACGAACGCGAAGATGAACCCGCCGCTGCGAAGCCGCAAGGACGTGGATGCCATCAAGGCGGCGCTGAAGGACGGGACCATCGACGTCATCGCGACGGACCACGCCCCGCACGCGGACTTCGAAAAGCAGCGGGAGTTCGACTATGCCCCTTTCGGGATCGTGGGACTGGAAACCGCCTGGGGCCTCGCGTTGACGCTGGTGGACGAAGGCGTGTTGTCGGTCGAGCAGGTGGTCGCGTTGCTGACTGCGCGGCCGGCCCGCGCGTTCGGCCTCTCCAAGGGCACCCTGGCCGTCGGGGCCGACGCCGACGTGACGATCGTGGACCCCGAAGCCCAGTGGGTCGTCGAACCCGAGCAGTTCCGGTCCAAGGGACGCAACACGCCCTTCGCCGGGTGGAAGCTGAAGGGGCGGGTCACGACGACGATCGTCGGCGGGAGGGTTGTCTATCCGTAAGCTCATCCTGGGGTGTCAGTGGGTCGAGGTCATCGCACTGGCGGTCTGGGTCGGGGGACTAGTGACCATCATCGCGGCCGTCATCCCGGCGGTCTTCGGCAGCCCGGTGACGATCGAGGCAGGTGGACGCCTGCTGACAAAGACGTTTCACGGATATGACCGGCTGGTCTTGGTCTCGGCCGGCGCCCTCATGCTCAGCATGCTGACGCGCGAAGTTGTTGCGAAGGACTTGATCAGCAGGCCGGAGTGGGCCGTGGCGGGGATTATGGTGATGGTGGCAGTAGGGTTGACCTTTTACCTCAATCCCGAGGTGGTGCGGCTGCAGGAACTGGCGTTCGCCGAGCGGGAAACTGAGGCGAAAAAAGCGGCATACGAGGCCTTTTTCCACTATCATTGGATTGCCCGGGCTCTTTATCTCATCAACCTGGGACTGGGTGCGACTCTCCTGTGCATGAAGGTTTGGAAATGGGTGCGGTGAAACCGGCGGTCCTCGCGTTGGCGGATGGGACGGTGTTCAAGGGCACGGCGGTGGGCGCGCCGGGGGAAACAGTCGGCGAAGTGGTGTTCAACACCGCCATGTCGGGGTACCAGGAGGTCCTGACGGACCCCTCGTACCGCGGCCAGATGGTCACGATGACCTATCCGCACATCGGCAACTATGGGATCAACCCGGAGGACGTGGAGTCTTCGCGCCCGTGGTTGACTGGCTTCATCGTGAAGGAAGCGTGTCCGTATCCGAGCAACTGGCGGAGCCGGCTGTCCCTGGACGAGTATCTGCGCCAGCACGGTGTGGTGGGAATCCAGGGGATCGACACGCGGGCGCTGACCACGCACCTCCGCGACCACGGCTCGCAGCAGGGCATCATCTCGCATGCTGACTTGGATCCGAAGCGGGTAGTGCGGAAAGCGCGGGAGGCCCCCAGCATCCTCGGCAGGGACTTGGTCAAGGAAGTGACCTGCGCCTCTCCTTATAAATGGACTGAAGGCAGCGGAAGGTAGGCGCTAAAGAATGGCGGAGTGGAGGGGAAAGGTGGGGGTGGATTTCGGGTCGTAGCCTATGACTTCGGGATTAAGTACAATATCTTGCGGCGGCTGGTGGATGAAGGCTTCGAGGTCACGGTCGTCCCGGCCTCGACCACGGCCGACTCCGCGCTGGCGCTGCATCCTGACGGGATTTTCCTGTCCAACGGCCCGGGCGACCCAGAAGGGGTCCCCTACGCGGTTGAGGCGGTCCGTTCATTGCTCGGCAAGCGGCCCATCTTCGGGATCTGCCTCGGCCATCAGATCATCGGCCTCGCACTGGGGTTGCACACGTATAAGTTGAAATTCGGGCACCATGGAGCGAACCATCCGGTGCTCGACATGGAGACTCGCAAGGTGGAGATCACGTCCCAGAACCATAACTTTGCGGTGCGGGGAGGAGAGGTTGCCGGAGCCGGGACGAAACCGGCGCCATGGACCACGGCTTACGGCCGTGTGCAACTGACCCATGTCAGTCTGAACGATGACGCGGTCGAGGGCCTGCGCTGTCTCGATCTGCCAGCGTACTCCGTTCAGTATCATCCAGAAGCGTCGCCGGGCCCTCACGATGCAAGTTATCTGTTTCAGCGGTTCACCGACCTGATGACGAAAGGGAAAGCGTGATGAAGCCACAGTCGGGACATTCCATCAGATGGAAATGGAGTCTGACCCTATTTTTTCTCCTATTTTTTCTCGCGCTAATCACCGCGGGCTGCATCAACGTCTCCCTCTTCCCGCAGCCCATGCCGCTGCAGGAGAAGACGGTACAGGGCACCGCGGCGGACAAGATTCTGCTGATGGATATCTCCGGCGTCATCTCCGAGAAGGGCTCCGACAGTCTCCTGGGCGAGCCGGAAGAATTGATCGCGCGCATCAAGGAGCAACTGACGCTGGCCGGCGAGGATAGCCGGATCAAGGCGCTGCTGCTGCGGATCAACAGCCCCGGAGGGACCGTCACAGCGTCGGACGTCATTTATCACGAGATCAGCGAGTTCAAGGCGAAACAGAAGGTTCCCGTCGTGGCGGTCATCATGGACATCGGCGCCTCCGGGGGGTACTACGTCGCCGTTGCCGCCGATCGCATCATCGCCCACCCGACGAGCGTCACCGGCAGCGTGGGAGTCATCATGCTGCGCGTCAACGCGGAGGGTTTGCTTCAGAAGATCGGCGTGGAGGCGGGCGCGATCAAGTCCGGCGCGAAGAAGGACATCGGCTCGCCGTTCCGCCCGATGAGCGAAGAGGAGCGCGCGATCTTCCAGGGCATGATCGACGGGTTCTATTCACGCTTCCTCGAGGTGGTCACCAAAGGACGTAAAACCCTGCCGGCCGAGCGACTCAAAGTCATCGCGGACGGGCGCATCCTCACGGGACCGCAGGCCATGCAGTTCGGGTTGGTGGACCAGATCGGCTACTTGGATGATGGGATCGCCGCGGCCAAGCAACTGGCCGGACTGACCGATGCCCGCGTCGTCATGTACGTGCGGCCCGGAACCTACAAAAGCAATATCTATTCGCAGGCGCCCGGTGGGAGTGCACTCGAAGCCCTCGCGAACCTCGACCTCATGGGGCTGGTCCGCGGCGGGACGCCTCAATTCCTCTACCTATGGATGCCGTGAACGCATACAGGATAAGCAGGCGCGAAGCTTTGGCCACGACCCTCCGGCTTACCGCGGGGCTGTGCGGGATGGGCCTGACGGGAGGCCTGCTGGACTTGTTGACGGGCTGTACGCGCGCGCCCATCACCGGCCGCGAGCAACTGATTTTCTTTTCCGAAGAGACAGAAATTAAAATGGGCATCGAGGCCTACCGCGATGTCCTGCGCCAGTTCCCGCTCAGCACGAACCCCGAGACCAGTGCGATGATCCGCCGCGTGGGCGAGCGGATCGCCGCCGCCGCCAACAAGCCGAGCTACGACTGGGAATTTGCCCTGATCCAAGACGATAAGATCGTCAACGCCTTCTGCCTGCCGGGCGGGAAGGTGGCCTTCTTCTCCGGCATCCTCAAGCATACGCAGGACGAGACCGGCGTCGCCACGGTGATGGGCCATGAGGTGACCCACGCCATCCAACGCCATGGCGTCGAGCGGATCAGCCGTGGCATTCTCGAGCAGATTGCACAGGTCGGAGCGATCGCCGGAGCGGCGACAGGGAAAGTGGATCCCCGGGCGGTCCAGGGCGTCCTGATGGCCTACGGCGTCAACGCGTCCTTGCCGTTCTCCCGCGCCCAAGAAAGCGAAGCGGACTATATCGGGCTCCGTCTGATGGCCCAGGCCGGGTACGATCCCCACGAGGCCATCGCCTTCTGGGAACGGATGAGCGGGTGCCCCCGCAACATGATCGGCAAGCTCTGCTTCCGGTCGGGGGCTGGGGTTCCGGAGTTCCTGAGTACGCATCCTTCGGAAGAGACCCGGATCAAGAACATCGAGCACTGGATTCCCGAGGCCATGCACTATTACCACCCACCTCCCGGCACGCCGCCTCTCCCGTCACCGTCCAAGGCCATGGGCTAAGCACCGGTGCCCAAGCGTCACGACATCCAGACGATCCTGTTGATCGGCTCGGGCCCGATCGTCATCGGCCAGGCCTGCGAGTTCGATTACTCGGGGACCCAGGCCTGCAAGGCCCTGCGCGAAGAGGGCTATCGCATCATCTTGCTCAACAGCAACCCGGCCACCATCATGACCGATCCGGAGCTGTCCGACCGCACCTACATCGAGCCGATCACGCTCGAGGTCATCGAGCAGGTGATCCAGCGCGAGCGGCCGGACGCCCTGCTGCCCACGATGGGCGGGCAGACCGCGCTCAACGCCGCCGTGGGCCTGGCCGAGCAGGGCATCCTGAAGAAATACGGTGTACAGCTCATCGGGGCGAGCTACGACGCGATCCGCAAGGCCGAGAACCGTGAGGCGTTCAAGCATTCCATGACGAAGATCGGGTTGAAGACGCCGGAGAGCGTCATCATCAAGACCCGCGGCGACGTCCCGCCCGCCATCGAGCAAATCGGCGGGTTCCCCCTCATCCTTCGCCCGTCCTTCACGCTCGGCGGCACCGGCGGCAACATCGCCTACAACCGCGAGGAGTTCGAACGGTACGTGGACTGGGGGCTCAGTGTGAGCCCGGTTGGGGAGGTCCTCGTCGAACGATCCGTCATCGGCTGGAAGGAGTACGAGCTGGAAGTGATGCGGGACGGAAAGGACAACGTCGTCATCGTCTGCCCTATTGAGAACTTCGACCCGATGGGGATCCACACCGGGGACAGCATCACGGTGGCGCCCGCACAGACCCTCACGGACAAGGAGTACCAGCTCATGCGCGACGCCTCGCTCCTGATCATGCGCGAGATCGGCGTGGATACGGGCGGCTCCAACATCCAGTTCGCGGTGAACCCGGTGGACGGCGAGCTGGTCGTCATCGAGATGAACCCGCGGGTGTCCCGAAGCTCCGCGCTGGCGTCGAAGGCAACCGGCTTCCCGATCGCCAAGATCGCCGCCAAGCTGGCTGTCGGCTACACCCTGGACGAGCTCCCCAACGACATCACCCGCGTGACGAAGGCCTCCTTCGAGCCCAGCATCGATTATGTCGTCGTGAAGATCCCGCGGTTTGCCTTCGAGAAGTTCCCACAGGCCGACCCCGTCCTGACCACGCAGATGAAGTCGGTGGGAGAGGTCATGTCCATCGGGCGCACGTTCAAGGAGGCCTTGCAAAAGGCCATCCGCTCGCTGGAAGTGGACCGCTACGGGTTCGAGCCGGACCCCTCGCTGGCTGAAGGCGATCCGGACGAGGTCGTCGCGCAGATCCGCGAGCGC
>VBOO01000244.1 GCA_005877505.1 Nitrospirota bacterium | reverse complement strand
TACGCCATGCCGACTGAAGCCAACTGCAAAGTGGTGTGCAAGACCTGCCTAATGGAGTTGTAGGGGCGGACCTATGTGTCCGCCCCAATTCGCCCGCGACAACAGGTTCGGGCGCACACGCAGGTGCGCCCCTACCGGAGGCTCCTGACATCTTTGAACGTGTACGTCTGCCGGCTCAGCACCGGATAGACGGAGAAGATGGGAGTGTTCGCGGGGACGAACGCCGTGTCGGAGTCCGGCAGCAGCGCGAGGTGCATGTTGATGTAATTGAAGCTGAGCCCATCCTGCCAGGGTTTCTTGGCGGCCTCCGCATAGGCCGCCACCTTCTCCGTGCCGTAGGTGCGCACCACCAGGCCGGAGGCGCCCATGAGCCCGTACTCCGGCAGGTCCGGCGCGCCCAGCAGGAGCAGCGACACGCCTGACGCGTCGAACCAGACCTTGATGTTGCACACGATCTGCACGTATGGTCCCAAGGTATTGGAACCTTCCAGGAAGGCTCGCGGCAGGCCGACCTCGGGGGGAACGTCCTGCGGCAGCGTGCGCTCCACGGTGCCCAACTCGCTTTCCTTGACTTCGGATGCGGATACAAACAGCAGATTGGGATCGTCCAGGGCGATGTCCAGGACCTCGTCGCCAAAGTAACTGCAGAACTTGCCCATCTCGTACCGCAGCGGGTACGAGTACCCCATCTTCGCGTACCAGACCCGCACGCCGGCGGCCAGCGGGTCATCCGGCTTGCGGCTGATCTTCAGGTCAAACGGCAGCATGAGGTGGAACGCGTTCATCCGGGCGTTCATGAAGGGGGCGCAGGCGCCGGGAAATTCCTTGTGCACGACCAGGTTGTCGGGCTGAAACTTGCGCTCGGTGCCGGGGTTCTTGAATTGCTGGGCCGTATGGGCCTCGGTCGAGAGCTTGAATTTCCGCTGGTAGTAGGCGGCGGCACGCTTCTGTGCGGTGGTGAGAAAGTAGTTCGGCAGGTCCGTCTCCACGATGATCTGGTGCTTGTCGGCAGGCACGGGCTTCTGCGGGCGGTAGGCCTCGTTGTAGATGGTGAGTTCGGCCTCGGTCTTCTGGATCTCCCGCCGCAGATCTCGCAGCAGAGCCTGGTCGGCGTATTTTGACCGGTGCAGCACCTCGACGGCCTTCTGCAGGGCCTCCAGCTTGAGCTTGAACCGCTTGGGCTCATCCGCGAAGGCGTCCGCCAGCGCCATCCACAGGTTGAACTGCTCTTCCGGCAGCAGGCCGAGCTTGTCGAGATCATTGTCCCGCGTGAACTCGAAGGCCAGGGGACCGAAGGCCTCTTCCTTGCGGAGGCAGAGGGACATCAGATAATTCAGATGCTCCCGCGCCTCCTGCGAAGTCATCGTCGGAGCGCCTGGGGATGGCGGCTGGTCCATCGCTAATTTCCTTAGAAAAATCCAGGAGGATAACGGATTGTGGCCGCCACGCCGGTGATTGTCAAGCCGCCCGAATAACCCTTGACCGCTCTCTCACGACGGGCCTACAATCCATTTTTGCCTTATGAAAGTCGAGTACGGTAAGGGCGAACTCATCCAGTTGAAGCCCCGCCAGACGGGGGCTACCCACGGGCGGAAGACGAAGGTCATGCTCGTCTTTCCCCCTGACTGGTACCCCTCCGAGCCCTATTTGAGCCTCCCCAGCCTGACGTGCGTGCTCCGGTCCGCCGGCCACGACGTCGTCCAGAAAGACGTGAATCTGGAGATGTATGACTGGTATTTCAGCGAGGACTTCCTCTGCCGCTTTATCCTGAAGCGGGTGCCCCAGCAGCTCGACCGGCTGCGGAAGCTGTCGCGGCTCCGAAGCCTGACCGAAGCCGAGCGGGAGATGCAGCTCGCCCTCGTCGGGCTGACGCGCGCGCGTATGGCCGAGCTGACGGAGAAGGCGGAGCGGGCCAAGCGCATCGTCAAGACCGAGGAGTTCTACGAGGCGGACAAGCTGGAATGGGCCATCAACACCTTCCGCGAGGTGACGGACACGATCTCGCTGGCCTACGCGCCGGCCCGCATCTGCATGCCGCCCATGGAGACCGACCTCTCCTACAAGGTCTTCGTGTCCTCCGAAGTACTGGACGCGGTCGACGATTCCCAGGTCAACGTGTATCGGGACGTTTTCGAGCACATCCTGAAGCCGGCGATCGTCGCGGAGCGGCCGGACATGATCGGGATCTCGATCGTGCTGCAGCAGCAGATCTTCTCCACAATGACCTTCTGCAAGCTCATCAAGGAGCAGTTCCCGAACATCCATGTGACCATCGGCGGCAACACGGTGACCCGCCTGCGCGACGTGCTGCCGGAGACGCCGAAGCTTTTCGCCCTGTTCGACAGCGCCGTGATCTACGAAGGAGAGACCGCCTTCCTCCAGCTCGTCGAGGCGGTCGGGACCGGGCGCGAGCTCGCCGGGATTCCCAATCTCATGTACCGCGACGCGTCGGGGATCCATACCTCCTCCTTGAGCTACGCTGAGGACATGTCCTTGCTGCCGCCTCCGGATTTTGACGGGCTGCCGCTGGAGAAATACTTCGTGCCCGAGCGGATCCTGCCCTACTTGGCGACCCGCGGATGCTACTGGGGCCGCTGCGAGTTCTGCGACCACGGCGAGGGCTACACGGCCGGGTATCGGACCAAGAAGATCGAACAGATCATCGAGGAGATCCGGGGTCTCAAGACCAAGTACCAGACCAGGTATTTCCACTTCACCGACGAGTCCTACCCGCCGGCCCTGTTCCGCAAGCTGACGCGCCGGCTCGTCGAGACCCACCTGGACATCGTGTGGACGACCCACATGCGGTTCGAGAAGAGTTTGTCGGACGAGGAGGTCTGGCAGGACGCGCGGGCTTCCGGGTGCAAGTTCCTCCATTACGGCTACGAGTCCGGGAGTGAGCGCGTGCTCAAGCTCATGGACAAGGCGACCACGAGGGAAGTGATCCAGCGGAGCCTCAAGCTGGCGGCGGATGTCGGCATCTGGAACCATGTCATGGGGTTCTTCGGGTTCCCCGGCGAGACGCGCCAGGAGGCGTACGAGTCCATGCGGTTCCTCGAGGAGAACAAGGAGCTCGTGCACTCGATCGGGTTCGGCACGTTTGATCTCAGCAAGCACACACCCGTGGCGAAGAATCCCGAACGCTTTGGCGTGACGCCCTACAAGAACCCCGAGTGGGACCTGGCGCTCGACTATTACTTCACGGTGAAGGAGGGCTTGAGCGTCGAAGAAGCGGAGCGGGTGTTCGAGGAGTTCGAGCGCAACCACTATCCGGGGTGGGACCTGAAGATCTTCATCCGCGAG
>VBOO01000243.1 GCA_005877505.1 Nitrospirota bacterium | reverse complement strand
GAGGAGACGGCAGTTTCCTACTTCAGCCGGTTGGAAGCCCTCGCCGGGTTGCTCATCCAGGCCTCTGAAAAAGGCGCAGAGAAGAACGGAGTAGGGCCAAGCTGACGACCAACTGGGCACTTGCAACTCCTGGGCGTGTCCGTTACCATGGCTCGGCCGTTTTTCGAAGGCTATTCAAGAGGGCTTCAGGCTAGCGGATTTAATTAATCTTTATCTTGATAACAGGAGGAAGCATGGGCGCGCGGGGAAGGGGCATGGGAGTGGTGGCGTGGGCTTGTTCGTTGGTGTTTGTGATGTCGTCGGCGGTCAACGCCGAGCAGTACGAGCTCACCGAGTCCGAAGTGATGGATATTGCGCATTTCAACACTTCCGACGTGTCGCTCTTCGGGATCAAAATCGGAGATTCGGAAGCGAAGGTCAAAGACAATCTCATCAAGATCAAGATCCCAGGAGTGAAGGTCGAAGTGCAGGACGTCTTCGTCATGCTGTATGACAAGCGAAGCCCCAGTAACGCCATGGCTGGGGTCCGCCTCTTGGATGGGAAGGTGGACTATATTTTTATCACGCAGCGGTTTGCCCACCTTGCCGCCGGGGTGTTCCGCCTTGTTTTACGAGGTGAGGGAATCGAAGAGACCAGGAAACTACTGGGCAAGGAGGAGTTCACCGAAGACTCAACCACCTTCACCCGGTTGAATTACAAAGGAGGAACCATGGTGATTCTCTTCTCCGGCCGGGATATCACCGTGGAGTTCAACGCCGGGGTCTAGAGGCGGCGAGAGACGCTCACCGTGGCTGGATCCGGTGGCGGTCGCGCCGGTAGCTTCCTCGGAGGGCGCTCCACTCCGTTCTTCAAAAGACTGGAGGCCGAGCTCGATCAGTTCCTGAGCCCGACCCCAGCGCTGGTGGGCGTTCAGCAGCACGAGCAGGAGTTCTTTGTCCTCACGCGTCACGACGGCGATCAGACAGCGGCCCGCTTCCCTTGTATAACCGGTCTTCACCCCGACGACGCCCTCCATGGCGCCCAGCAGGCGGTTGGTCGTCCGAGCGATGAATCTCTTCCGCTGATCGGCTGTCTGGATGACGGCGGCTGGCTCCCGGACGATCGCGGCGAAGGTCTCTTTGCCCATGGCATAGGTGGTCAGGGCGGCGAGGTCTGCGGCCGTCGAATAATGGTCGGGCATGTCGAAGCCGCAGGCGTTCTGGAAGTGCGTCCGGGTCAGTCCCAGGGCGGAGGCCTTGGCATTCATCTTCGCGACAAAGGATTCCTCATCGCCTGCCACGTGCTCGACGGCGGCCAGGCAGGCGTCGTTCGCCGAGCGGATCAGCATAGCTTGCAGCAGGCCCCGTAGCGGGACCAATTGGCCGGCCTTCAGATGGAGCTTGATTTTGTGGGCCGCCGCCGCCCGTCGGCTCACCGTCACCTGGTCCTCGAGGTTGCCCTCTTCGAGGATCACGATGGCCGACATGATCTTGGTGAGGCTGGCGGGGGCCATCGGCTGGTCGGCGTGATTTTCGTACAGGATGCGGCCGCTCTTGAGGTCTTGCAGCAAAATGCCTTCCGGCGACGCAGCGTGTCGCGGGGTCGGCCGCGAATAGGACTTCAGGGCCTTCACGTGGGCTGGTCGTCCCTGTGAGGCGCGGAGAGTGCGGGACTGAGAGTCCGACGCCGAGCCAGCCTCCTGGCCTGCCGACAGAAGGAAGAGCATGACCAAGGCCGCCGAGCCGGCGACCAGGCAACCGCGGGAGCGCCTCATGAAGGGATTGTGACCCGGAGCTTCAGATCCTTCAGTCCGGCCTCCAGCACCTGATGGAAGAATCGCAGCAGGTCAGCCAAGTCCAGCCAAAACCCGCAGTTCAGACATCGCGCGTACAAGCGGCGACTGTCCTGCGTGTACTGCCGCTCGAACATCATGAACCCCCGGCATTTCAGACACATCATGGGCCGACACTTTGGCACGGCGATATGTGGGAGTCAAGCGAAAAGACGCGCCCCATGCGCAGTCATTTGATCCGGTTCATGATGATGGCAACGCATGCGGCGAGGAGGCCGCCGCCGGTGATGGTCAGCACGATATTGGTGGGACTCTTGTTCCCGCTGAGCAGATCCTGCACGCCTCCCTGCACCATCAACACCGCGAGCGTCATCACTGCTCCTGTCGCAAACCACCAGAGGAACGTCTTCACAGGCCCCGACTCCATGTTCTCAGCAGGCAATCTAGCCGTGCTCCCTCTGAAAAGTCAAGCTTAAGGAATTCGCCTCAGTTCCGGGGCACGATGTTGGAACGCGGGTCCTTGGCCAGAAAGACCGAGACCGTGTTGGCAAGATTGTTCGCGGTCACCAGGCCTGGCCTGGGATCCTGGGGTGCGAACGAGACGGCCGTGACCGCGAACGGTGCGGCACCGGTGCGGTAGCTGCGGGGAGGCTGCCAGAAGGTGCCGTCTCCCTTCCCAAGAAGGACGGAGAGATCGCTCGACAGGTTGTTCGCGACGGCGATGTCCAGCTTGCCGTCCCCGTCGAAATCTTGGGTCACTGTCGCGATCGGCCCGGCGTTCGCACCGAAGGAGACCCCTTGCGTGAACGTGCCGTCTCCCCTGCCGAAGAACACGCTGATGTCGTCCCGTTCGGCGTTGACGACAAGCAGGTCCAGATGGCGATCGCCGTTGAGGTCTAAGACAGACACGTTGAGCGGGCTGTGGCCGGTCTGGTAGGCGACGGGCGGGCGGAAGGTGCCATCCCCGTTGCCCAGAAAGACCACGACGCTGCTGCTCATTTTGCCGCCATGCGTCACCACGAGATCCGGCAGGCTGTCCTCGTTGACGTCCGCGGCCACGACGGCGGTCGGGGTGTCGCCGTATTCATAGACGGCTTTTTGCAGGAAACTGCCGTCCCCCCGCCCGAGAAGGATCAGGAGCTTGTCGTTACGGAGCGCCACGGCGAGGTCCGCCTTGCGGTCACGGTTGAAGTCTCCGACGGCCAGGCTGACCGGCGACCTGACGGCCGGATAGGAGTCTCCTCGCGTGAACTGGCCGGTTCCGTCTCCCAGGAGGATCGTCACCCGATTGTTGCCGGCGGTCGCCACGGCCATGTCGAGCCTCCCGTCCTCGTTGAAGTCGTGAAGCGCCACTGCTCGCGGCTGTTCCGGCATCCGGATGGTCACCGGGTCGCGAAAGTTGCCGTCGCCGATTCCGATCAG
>VBOO01000242.1 GCA_005877505.1 Nitrospirota bacterium | reverse complement strand
CGGCCGCCAATCCGATCGTCGGGTTGAAGGTAAAGGAGGCAGTGAAGAAGCGCGGCGCCTCGCTCCTGACACTCGAGACGCTGACGCCGTCGATCGAGACCACCAGCAACATCGCCAACCTGTCGGCGAAGCACCTCACGATTCCGGTCGGCCGCCACGGCGCCGCTGTCCAGGGCCTTGTGAAGGCCGTCTTCGACGAAAAACTCGTGGATGCCGGCCTCACCGCGCGAGCCGGCGCGTACGTCTCGCGCATCCGCGCGGCGGCGACCGCCCTGCCGTATCCGAGCGATGTGGACAAAGCTACGCTCCGGGCAATGGTCAGGACCTTCGCCGGCGCGCGCCGGGGCGTGATCCTGATCGGGCAGGACCTGCTGCAAGCCGTGGGCGGCTATGAGGCGACCGTGAATCTCATGGACTTCCTGTTGCTCATCGGCAAGCTGACCCAGCCGGGCTGGGGGCTCGCGCCACTCACCGAAGAGAACAACGAACAGGGCGCCGTGGAGATGGGCGCGATGGCCGAGTACCTTCCCGGCCCGACCGACATCACTGATCCGGCGGCGCGAAGCCTCCTCGTCGGAGTCTGGAAAGAGGAGCCGCCGGTCTCGAAAGGGATGCGCCTGCTCGAGATGATCGAAGCGGCGCGGAGCGGCCGGCTCAAGGCTCTGATCATCGTTGGGGAGAATCCGGTGCGAAGCCTGCCGGCCTCGGTGAAAGTCGCCGAGGCGCTAGAAAAGCTCGAGCTGCTGGTCGTGCAGGAGCTCTTCCTGACGGAAACCGCCAAGCTGGCCGACGTCGTGCTGCCGGCGTGCTCCTACGTCGAGAAAAACGGCACCTTCACGAACTCGGAGGGCTCGGTGCAGAAGGTCCGGCAGGGGCTTGACCCGATCGGCGACAGCCGGCCGGACTGGGAGATCTTGTCGTCCCTCTCCACCCTGATGGGCTACCCGCTCGAATACGGCGATGCGAAGGAGATCCTGAAGGAGATCCGGGCGGCCATCCCCGGCTACCGGATTCTGGGCGCAACGGCAGAGCCCGCCCGCGTGGACAGCCGGACCATGGAGCAGTACGTCAGCGGCGGGTTCGAGGACGACCTCGCGACCCGCTACCGCGCCACGCCGTCTCCAAAATCAGACGGCCACGTCTGGCTCTTACGAGTCGGCCAGACCCTGTTCCACTCGGGCGCGATGTCCACCAAGGCCAAAGGCCTGCTGGAAATCCAGAAAGAAGGCAAACTAATCATGAATCCGGCCGACGCCGAACGCCTCGGGCTCGCCCAGGACGATCGCGTGCGGCTTCGATCAACGGCCGGGGAGGCGAGCGTGCCGGTCACGATGCTGGGCCGCATCCCGGCGGGCACACTGTTCTATCCGGAGTCGTTCCGTGAAGCGATCGCTTCCCTGCTCGCCGTCACGCCCGACCCGGTGACGGGCGTGCCGTATGGCAAACAACAAAATGTGTCTGTTGAAAGGATCCCCCTCACCCCCACCCTCTCCCCTGTAACAGGGGCGAGGGATATGGGAGGGAGAGGGTTAGGGTGAGGGGGAATATCGATGGTGGGAGGAACTGAATAGATGCAGATGTCGGTCTTCGCCTTGGCGGCGCTGGTCAAGATCGCGGTGGTCATGGGTGTTGTCCTATTGACCGTGGCGTTTCTGACCCTCGCCGAGCGCAAGGTCTTGAGTTGGATGCAGGACCGCATGGGGCCGATGGAAGTGGGTCCGTACGGGATCCTGCAGCCGATCGCCGACGGGATCAAGCTCTTCTTCAAGGAGGACATCGTCCCCGCCGGCGCGAACCGGTTCCTCTTCTCGCTGGCCCCGATCCTCTCGCTCGTGCCGGCCCTCATCGGCTTCGCGGTCGTGCCCTACGGGCCCAACTATGAGATCGAGGTGTCCGGTGTGAGGATCAAGCCGTTCATCATCACCGATGTCAACATCGGGATCTTATACATCCTGGCCTTCGCCTCCATCGGGGCCTACGGGATCATCCTGGGCGGCTGGGCCTCCAACAACAAATACTCCCTGCTCGGGGGCCTGCGCGCGGCAGCGCAGGTGATCAGCTATGAGCTGAACGTCGGATTGGCGATCATCAGCGTCCTGATCCTCTCGGGCTCGCTCAGCATGGTCACCATCGCGGAGAAACAGGCTGGCTCGATGCTGAACTGGAACATCATCGGCATGGGGCACGGGAACGGGATCTGGTGGTGGTTCCCCGTGACCCAGTTCGTCGCCTTCGTCGTGTACGTCATCTCGTCCGTGGCGGAGACGAACCGCCTGCCCTTCGACCTGCCGGAGGCGGAAAGCGAGCTGGTGGCGGGCTGGATGACTGAATACAGCGGGATGCGCTTCGCCTTCTTCTTCATGTCGGAATACTCCAACATGATCCTGGTCTCCTGCATCGCCTCTGTCCTGTTCCTCGGCGGGTACCATGCGCCCTATCCCGGCACGATCCTTTCAGGAGGTTGGGCGCTGGCCGAAGGGGTCTTCTGGTTCACGGTGAAGGTGTACGCCTTCCTGTTCCTGTTCTTCTGGCTCCGCGCCACGCTGCCGCGCCTGCGGTACGACCAGCTCATGCGCTTCGGGTGGAAGGTGATGCTCCCCCTGGCGCTGGGGAACATCGTCGTCACCTCGATCGTCGTGTACTTGCTCAGGATTTAAAAGGAGCGCGAACCGCCATGCCCGCCTCGCAGTGGGTCAAGACCCTTATTTTCTACGAGCTCCTGGTGGGGATGAAGGCCACGATCACGGTGTTCATCGACCGGATTGTGCTACGGAAGCGCAAGGCCGTCACGCTGCAGTACCCGCACGAAAAGCGTGACCTGCCCGGCACCTACCGGGGCATGATCGCCCTGCTAAAGTACGACGACGACACGGAGAAATGCGTCGGCTGCGATCTCTGCGAGGCCGCCTGCCCGTCGCGCGTCATCACGGTCATCAGCAGCGAGGTCGCGGGCGAGCCGATGAAGCGCTACGCCAA
The DNA here is from genome assembly GCA_005877505.1 of Nitrospirota bacterium. GTDB lineage: Bacteria > Nitrospirota > Nitrospiria > Nitrospirales > NS-4 > NS-12. The sequence goes on along the minus strand of VBOO01000242.1, from coordinate 921 downwards.
GGAATACTACATGGATATGACCCGCTGTCTGTTCTGCGGCCTGTGCGTGCAGGCGTGCCCGGTGGACGCGCTGGCGATGACCAGGGAATACGAGTGGGCCAAGTACAACAAGCGCGATCTGTACCTCGATAAAGAGCAACTCCTGGCCCTCGGCGACCGCAACTTCCCGGTCCGCGAAAAGAAGCTGGAATTCCAGCACCCCAACGTGGCCTATTTCAACATCGGCTACAAGAACCTCCCCCCCAAAGACTCATAGGGGACCGGGACGCCGTCGTGGGCAGCCTGTCCTTCCTCTACTTCGGGACCGTGATCGTCCTGACCGCCATCCTCGTGGTGGCGCTGCGCAAGCCCGTGTCCAGCGTGATCGCGCTCCTGGTGATGTTCTTCCATATCGCGGGCCTGTTCGTGACGCTGCACGCCGAGTTCCTGGCGGCGGTCCAGATCATCGTCTATGCTGGCGCGATCCTCGTGCTCTATCTGTTCGTCGTGATGCTCCTGAACGTCAAAGAGGACGACTCCTACCAGCGGCAGTTCCGCCTGGGGATGGGACTCGGCCTGCTGGCCTTGGCCGAGCTCGCCTACATCGTGAGCGCGGCGGGGCTAGCGGAGGAGCCCGCCCGACAGCCGGCTGCAGCCGCGGCCGCCGCCGGCAACACCGAGACGGTCGGGCGCGCTCTCTACACCACCTACCTGTTCCCCTTCGAGGTCGCCTCGCTGATCCTCCTGGTGGCGATGATCGGCGCCATCCTCATGGCCAAGAAGGGGATCATGGGGGAGTCGAAATAGACCCATGACGCCGCTGTCCTCCTACATGATCCTCAGCGCGATCGTCTTCGTCACCGGCGTCGTCGGCGTGCTGATCCGGCGAAACATCATCATGATCCTCCTGTCCATCGAGCTGATGCTGAACGCCACGAACAT
>VBOO01000228.1 GCA_005877505.1 Nitrospirota bacterium | reverse complement strand
GGGTGTCTCCGGTTGTGGCAAGGAAGTGTAGCAGAAATGTTAAGAACGGGTCGTAGGAGCATAAAACATAAATAGGGTCAGTCTCCTTTCCCCCTCCGCTTCCTCCCGCCTGGCTCTTCTGAAGAAGGGCGTATGCCATACGCCCCTACATTGGATTGAAGACGGGCGCGGCACGCCGCGCCCCTACATCGGATGCGGCATAAGAAGGGGGACAGGCACGCCTCGGAAGGCCGGCCAGTCCCCGTGCCGACCCCTCACCCTGACCCTCTCCTTCAAGGGGAGAGGGGAGTCTGACTCAGTTCGGATTGAACAGCGCCCGCGGTTCGGTGGGGTGGGCGGACGGTCTCAGAGGCGGTCCACGATGGGCACGATTGTATGGAGTCCGCTGGCGCCGGCGGGGCTCGGGCGCACGATCTCCGAGGTCTGGATGCGCCCTGTGACGTCAATGGCGCGGACAGCGACTTGGTAGGCGCCGGTCTTGGGCGGGGCCCAATTGTAATACCAGATCACCCAGGTGAATGGGGAGAGCGGCAATTCGAAGGGGGCCTCCAGCCAGGTTCGTCCGCCGTCGAAGCTGATCTCGACCTGCTTGATGGTCTCCGGCCCGCCGAAGGCGACGCCTTTGAACAAGTGCTCCCTGCCGCGGAGAATCTGGTAATGGCCGGGGCTGTCAATGCGTGAGGTCAGCTTGATCGTGCCGTCATCGGTCCAGCCTTTCCGTTGCCAGTAGCCCTTGTAGTCCCCCTCGTAGACTTCGATTTCGGTGATCCACTTGACGTTCTTGATACCGTAGAGCCCGGGCACCACGGCGCGGAGCGGAAAGCCGTGCATCTTCGGGAGCGTGACCCCGTTCATCATGTACGCCAACAGCACGTCCCCCCGCATGGCCCGCTCGAACGTGATGCTGTCGTCGTACCCGTCAGCGGCCCGGAACACGACGTCGCGGGCCGTCTCCGGATCGGGGCCGACTTCTTCCAACAGGTCTTTGAGCGAGATGCCGCGCCACATGGCGTTGCCCATGCTGTCGCCGCCCGGGAGGTTATCGATGCATTCGAGTGTCACGGCGCGGTCGAGCGCGGGCCGATTGAGGATGTCGTCGTACCGGAGGACCATGGACTTTTTGACGGCGCCCGTGATGGAGAGTTGCCATTGATCGACCTTGACGTCGCGCGCAAGGCTAAACGGCGAGTCCGAGTAGTTCACCACGTAGAAGATTTCGTTCTGGGTGAAGTACGTGGTCTCGCGCGGCGGGACCGCGAAGAGGCGACCGAACACGCTCGCGGCGGAGTCGCAGCCTCCGGTCACCCCGGCTGCCAGACCTAGGCCACCGATCTTGAGGAGGTCTCGTCGCGAGCAGCGCAATGACATGCTTGTATTATGCGGGTTCAGTCAGGTGCGTGCAAGTAGGGGCACGGCGCGCCGTGCTCCTACGACAGTCGTGAAGAGTCCGGGATCAACTGCGCCACCGGAGGGTGACGGGCCCCTTGAGGGGATGCTCCATCGGACGGCCAGTCTGGCGGGCTTCCAGGTACGCGGTCTTCAGCTTGTAATACCACTTGGCGGGAGTGTCGGCGTCATCCAGCAGCATCAAAGGAGGCTTGTAGCGGAGGCCCAGCGCTTGCCGTTCCATGATGCGCTTGTCCTGGTTGAGGAAATGCCGGGCGACCAGGCGAAACAGGGTGGTGGCCAACGGCACCCAGCGGAACACGTTCCAGGCCGCGCAGAAGTCGATCCGGCACTCCAGCTCCGTGATCGGCGTGACGGTGGCGCGGGAGGAGAACCAGTACGGGCCGCACGTCACAAGCTCGTAGCGCAGGTTGGGGAGCACGAAATCGATCGTGGTGGTGGTCCGCTCCCCGTACACGCCCAGCAATTTGTACAGCGCGCTGTTCCGGGAGGGTTCGTGGGCTTTCATCCGAAACCCGTTCGGAATCGGTTCGAACTCTTTGGCCTTTTCGTGAATGCTGTCCCGGCTGCGCCACCACGCGCTCTGATGAACGAAGGGTCCGTGCGCGGGATCCATCAGGCCCACGATCCCGTCGTCGATCGCGCAGCGTAGCGCCGTGGACAGGTGCAGCCGGCGGTACCGCTCAGAGAGCAGGGGCAACCGCGGGACCTCCGGCGGCGCGGCAGTCTTCTCAGCGGGGTCCGGCAAATAGACCCAGACGTAGCCGTCGCGTTCTTCGCAGGGATACGTCGTCACCCTGATTTTGTCGACCTGGATCGGAGACCCTTCGACCAAGGCCGGGATAAGCCGGCAGCGCCCCTCCATATCGAACTGCCAGCCGTGATAGCAGCATTCGAGGCGCATACCGTCGAAGTGTCCGAACGAGAGGGGCATACCGCGGTGCGGGCAGATATCGCGCAGGACGGCAAGCCGTCCGTGCGAATCGCGGCAGATCAGAAGCGGTAAGCCCAGGAGCACCTGGGCGCGCATCTTCCCCGGCCGGACCGCGGTGGCCACTGTCGCGGGGTACCAGAAGCCCAGGAGCGGCGCGCTCGGAGCTGGCCTTGAGCTGGTCTCTGCTAATGTCGACATGAGGGTATGGGTTCCCTGTAAAGCTGGTTGAAGATACCGGCATTACGTGGGACCGTCAAGGCGCTTGGCGGCTCTCTCGAGTGTCCGGGCGCGTGCTTGAAAGGGGCTGTGGAGGACTTGACAGGCGACCCTTGCTTCTGTAATATAGCGCGTTTGTAGGAAAACCATTCGTTCTTTGACAACTGAATACTGGTGTATTGAAGTGGCGGCCCTTGAGTCAAGTTTCTAGATTCACTTACGAGAGTTTGATCCTGGCTCAGAACGAACGCTGGCGGCGCGCCTAACACATGCAAGTCGAACGAGAAGCCGTCGCAAGACGGTTGTAAAGTGGCAAACGGGTGAGTAATGCATGGGCAACCTACCCTCAGGTGGGGGATAACTCCCCGAAAGGGGTGCTAATACCGACGATACGCACCGGCCTTGCAAGGGGCTGGTGGAAAGCCGAGCCGAGGGTTCGGCGCCGGAGGATGGGCTCATGTCCTATCAGCTTGTTGGCGGGGTAATGGCCCACCAAGGCTACGACGGGTAGCTGGTCTGAGAGGACGACCAGCCACACTGG
>VBOO01000227.1 GCA_005877505.1 Nitrospirota bacterium | reverse complement strand
CACGCTCGCGCCAGGTGTCGATGGCAGGATCGTATTCCTCGACGGCCGGCGTGACGAACGACAGGCCCTGTTGGAAGCCTCCGACCACGTAGATCTTGCCACGGACGGCGGCGACCGCCACTTCGGTGCGCTTGAGCGGGGCCGGCGCCCTGGTGACCCACTGGCCCTTCGACTGCGCGACTGGCGCTGTGGCGATTGATGCGAGGACAGTGCAGAGGAGGATCCCGGCAAAGACGACGCGAGCCATCACGGCATTGTAGTCAAGGCCGGATCACTGTGTCCATGAGGACCAGCGAGTCGCTCACTTCCTGAAGATGTGTTCCTCAATGAAGAGGGGTGGCCGATCGAACCGCTGCCGGATCCGGTTGATGGCCTGCAGGATCAGGGGCCGGCTGATGATCTTGCGCTCAATCGCCCGTTTCCCCGGGAAGTCCATCAGCGACACGCCGATCAGTATGGTGAGCAGCCCTTGGCCGGGCAGGACCAGCATCGCGATTCCCCCGAGCAGCAGGAGCCATCCGACGAAATTTTTCACCGCTAGGGCGATGAGTCGGAGGACTGGATGATGGTCCTTCAGCCAGGTCCGCGGACGGCTCTCGCAGAAATAGTCCTGGGGGAGGCGAATCAGGATCCAGGGGATGGCGATCACGCTGCCTACGAAGCTGACGATGGACAGCAGGAACAGGAATTCGAGGGCCGCCGGGGAGACGAGCGAAGTGATGTCGGCCACTTAGCTGCCAAGCGCCCGGTTGAGCTCGTAGACGAGCCCGTTCACCGCCTGCTCCAAGGCCACGGCGTGAACCTCGCCTGGAGGGAAAGCCGCGCGGTCTGGATAGATGAAGGCGCTGGTCCGCCCCGGAGAGATGCGCGGGAAGAAGGGTCGCGCATCCTCGTAGTCGGTTGCCAGGAGCCGGGCCTCTCCGTTGGCCACGACCGAGTACAGGCTCTTGCCGCTGTTCAGGTCCAGGCCGACCAGGGACACCGTGACATAACTGTCCGTTCGGGTCCCGATGGCGCTGCCGTCGCGACCGTAGTGGAGCCACACAGGGCTGATCACCTCGGTCCCTGTCGGCATGACGACCAACACCTGATTGACATTGAACGAAGCGCTGGCCTTGCGGACCTCGGCGAGCATGTCGCCTGGCTGGGCGGCGATCATCGTGGCGCCCACGATTTCCAGTGGCCTCCCTGTCGCGAACCGGGCTTTGATTTTTCCGATCAAGTGCTGCTGTGCCGCTTGGGAGAGGACGGCAGGGCTGGCCGGCGCCAGCCAGACGAGCCCTACTTTGACCGGTTGAGCAAGCGTGGTGCTTGCGAGCGGGGTTGCTCCAGCCAGGAAGGGATTGGCGGGCGGAGGGTAGGCCTCAGGCAACCCGGCGCAACCCGTGAGGAGTAATGCGAGTCCGATTGCTGGGAAAGCACGGGCGTGTCGAATGGTGCTCATGGGCAAGCCTCCTTGTACGCGACGGCAAATCGTGAGCCTATCGTAGCACAACTCGATCCTTACGGTTCTCCTCCAGTTCGCGCAGGCGCCGATCGAGACCGCGCAGCCGCCAGACCACCCACGTCAGAGCCAAGATGGCCAGCAACAGAATCGCGGCGAGCCCGACCAGGCCGGCCACCAGTTCGTGCGGCATGAGGCCGGGTGTGTCCATTTCTCCCGCATGTCCGGCAAGCGCCGGCGACGCCAGGGAAAGAAAAGGGGACAGGCTACTTTTTCTCATGATTGCCCGACCGCACGCATCCGTGTTGGAAAAAGTAGCCTGTCCCCTTTTCTTAAAACGGCATGTCATCGTCGGACAACCCGAAGTGGTGGCCGATCTCGTGGACCACGGTCTCCTGCACCTCGCGGATGACCGCTTCTTCGGTCTCGCACAGGCGGAGGATCGGGCCGCGATAGATGTAAATGCGATCCGGCAGTTGTCCGCCGGTATCAAAGAAGGAGGTGCCATGGATCGAGCGTCCCCAGTACAGCCCGAGCAACTCGTCCGCGTCTTCGGGCTCAAGGCCGACCGTTTCGAGCGCCTCCATGCTGGGCTCCTCCTGAACTTCGATCGCCACGTTGTCAAGGTAGCGGCGGAAATCCTTGGGCAGGTCTTTCACAGCCCGGCCTACGAGGGCTTCAAAGTCCTTGTGCGAAAGCCAACTGCGTGGCATGGCAAATAAAGCGGGAAGATCAAGGTAGACCCGATCTGGCCCGCGGTCGCCGGCTTCGATGACCTTGCGGACCACAGTCGCGGAGTGCCAGGACAATTATTTCTTCCGCGCCTGGATGCCGTGCGGGTCGGCCTTCTCGACCGTCACATCCTTGCCTTCCTTGTCTTTCTCTTGCACCATCTTGCTGATCGGGGCGATCCCTACGAGCGCGCCGCCCCTGCCGTTCCCCTCGACCTTGATGACGCCTACGCCCGGCGTGCCACCCACGGCATTGTTGACCTCTTTGTTGTTGCCGGTAAGCGGGCTCGGACCGCGCAGGGCGGCAAACACGTAGCTTCCGTCCGGCGATGTATCCATCAGGTCAGGAGCGGGATCCTTGCTGAGATCCCCCGAGAGCAGGATCGTTCCGACTTTGATGTTCCCGTTGCCGGTATCGTACACGTCGATCAGGTTGAGATGACGGTCGCCCGACCAAAGGTGCTTACCGATAGCAACCATCCCGTGCGAATCCCCGCCCTGGCGCGACCCGATGAGCTCCGGCACGCTTCCCTCAGGGAGGGAGCCGAGCCCGAAGGCATAGACGTCATGATTCAGGGGCGTGGCCGGCCACCCACCGCCGGAGTTGAGGTACATGGTGGAGCCGATCTGAACCCCGCCACACCCGGCTGGCCGTAAGGCATCCTTCGTCAGCGATCCTGTGGGGGCCATGGAAGTTGCGGTGATGTCGAAGACAACCAGGCCGCCACCGCGCGGGGTGACGAAGGCATACTGGCTCTTGTTCTCGGTGATCGGACAGATTGGCGCCATGTCCGGTAGCTCGCCGGATTCCAAAGGGGCCAGGGCCACGACATCGGTGGACGGAGTCACTGTGAATTTCTTGTTGGCATAGTCGGTCCAGACGCGGACGAGCTTCTTCTCGGCGATATTCGCGCCGATGGCCAGTTTCATGTTGGCTGCGGGGAACGTCGCGTGGGCGTTCTTGCCCAGGCTCACGCACCCGATCGGCGCGCGGGCCGCTGCGTCGAGGAACACGACGTGGCCGCTGGCTACGTAAGAGAGGATGCCGTATTTGCCGTCCTTGGTGAAGAAGATCATGTGGGGCCGCTTCGGGTAGCCGCCGACTTCCTTGCAGGCCTCGGAGAACTTGTCACCCAGGTCCACCTTTTCCGCCTTGGCGGACTTCGCGTCCTTCGCAAGGCTCTCGCCGTCATAGATGTAGAGGGTCCCTCCTCCATCTTTCGAGCTATCCGACTGATCAATTACCCACACCTCATAGGCAGCAGCCGCGGCTGCCGGCGCGACGGGCGCGTCGGCCGCAAGGACTGAGACAGAGGTGATACCGAGAAAGAAGACGAGGAAGGGCAAAATCCAAACCATGCCAGGCCGTCCGATTAACATGTGGTGACCTCCTTATGCTGCTTGTTCGGGTACTCCGCAAGAGTTAAGCGTTGTCCAATAGGTTCGGCTATGGCAGGGTGAGTACATAAGCCGGTCCCCAGAAAGCCCTGTATGGTAGTCGTGTGGCCAGATACTGTCAACGGCGAAAGACCGTGCCTATTTCACGACAATTTGGGCCCGCATGCTATGGCCCGGAAGGTCGCAGATGTAGTGGAACGTGCCGGCGGTCTTGGGGGTGAACCGCAACTCAACCCGCCCGTGGGGAGGAATCAGGACGCGGACAAACCCGGTCTCGTTGAACTCGGGCGCGCCGTTCCCGCTCACCTGCACGTTGGCGTGCTGCAGGAGCAACAGGGGGACGAAGGCGTGCAGGTCCTCATCGTCGTTGCGGATGGCCAGCGTGGCCGGCTCTCCCTTCAGCAGAGTCAGCGTATCGGGGGTGAACGCCCGTTTGCTGGCGACGATTTCAACCGAAGCGGACGGCGCTTCCGCCGCCAGGGCAAGCGGGCCCAGGAAGCCGACGGCCAGCGCGAGACCGATGCAGGCCCTGGCCCTCCTCATTTGGCCTTCGCGAAGATGCGGATCGGGGTGCCGGCGAAGTCGAACTGCTCCCGCAGATAGTTCTCAAGATAGCGCAGGTAAGGCGCGCCGATCTCCTCCGGATGCTTGCAGAAGAGGACGAACGTGGGGGGCTTGGCGGCGACCTGAGTGATATACGCCGATTTGACGGGCTTCCCCTTGCGGATCGGCAAAGGGTTCGCCGCGATCGCGTCCTGGAAGATCCGGTTGAGCTGCGCCGTCGGCACGCGGTGCGCGAAGGCCTTCAGCGCCCGGTTGATCACCGGGAAGACGCCCGAGACCGTCTTGAACTCGAGGGCCGAGCCGTACAGCACCGGCGCCCATGGGAGGAAAGCGAAGCGGCGGCGCAGCTCCGCCTCGTACTTCGCCTTGGCGTCCGGGTCGTCGGCCCGCAAGTCCCACTTGTTCACCAGGAGCACGCAGGCCCGGCCACCGCGCAGGGCCAGGCCGGCGATCTTGGTGTCCTGCTCAGTCACCCCTTCGACGCCGTCTAGGATCAGGACAGCTAGGTCGGCCCTGCCCAGCGCCCGCATGGCGCGCGCGACACTGTAGCGCTCCACCCCCGGATCAATCCGGCCGCGTCGGCGGATGCCGGCCGTGTCAATGAAGAGGTACGCCGCCTTCTTGTACCGGACCAGGGTGTCGATAGCGTCGCGAGTGGTGCCAGGTGCCTCGCTGACCACCAGGCGTGGCTCGCCCAGCAGCGTGTTGATGAAGGTGGACTTGCCGACGTTGGGGCGCCCCACGACGGTGACCTTGGGAATGTCTGCGGTCGGGCCCTCTGGGGCGGCCGGGAGCAGGGGATAGAGGGCGTCCAGCAATTCCGCGACGCCGGCGCCGTGCTCGGCGGAGAGCGGGTAGAGCGGCTCCATCCCCAGCGCATAGAAGTCGCTGATGAGTGGATCGGACTTGGGTGTGTCGATCTTATTGATCGCGACGAAGACGGGTTTGTTCACGCCGCGCAGCAGGTCGGCGATCTCCTGGTCCATTGGAGTCAAGCCTTCGCGCCCGTCCATCAGGAAAATCAGTGAGTCCGCTTCCGCGATCGCGCGGCGGGACTGCTCGCGAATCAAGCTGAA
>VBOO01000224.1 GCA_005877505.1 Nitrospirota bacterium | reverse complement strand
CGCGCCGGCTGCCGAGATCGAAGGCCATAGTGAGCAGGGCATCCCCCGCGAGGATGGCCATGGCTTCGCCGAAGACCTTGTGGTTGGTCAGCTTGCCGCGCCGGTAGTCGTCGTTATCCATGGCTGGCAGGTCGTCATGGATCAGCGAATAGGTGTGGATCAGTTCCAGGGTCGAGGCGAGGGGCAGGATGAGCGGCGAGGAGCCGCAGATGGCCTCGCAGGCCGCGATGGCCAAGACGGGCCGCACGCGCTTCCCGCCGGCGAACAGGCTATAGCGCATGGCCTTATGGAGTGTGGCGGGCGGGACGTTCTCGGCAGGCAGGATGGACTCGAGGAAACGGTCCACGTCCCGCCGTTTTTGCTCCAGGTACGTCTTGATGTCCATACGGTTGCGCAGGTTAGCAAGGCCTGTAAAGGGTGTCAACGCGCCGGCATAGGTGTGGGTCCTGTCGCCGACCTGAGGCTCGCCCGTCCTCGCACCCCGCCCCGGGTGGTGAGCCAGCGGCGGGACTCGGTTGCCCCGCCCGGTGTGGGTCCCAGCCTCGCCCCGCCACTGGCTCGCCGGGTGGGTGGGCAGATGGCGAGGACCCCGCTGCGGGCGGGCGAGCCCCAGGCAGCGCCATCCGCAATGAGAATGACCTCGCTTCTATGGGGAATGAAAAAAAGAAGGTGGGTCAGGGAATGGCCGCGAAGTCCAGGTCGAATGAGAGTTCCCCGCCGGTCCGCGGGAAGACGGAGAGCTGGGTCTTCGCGAGCGGATCGAAGTCGCCGTACGTGAAGGACGCGACCACTTTGGCGCGATAGGCCGGGGATTTCGGCCAGGCGGATGTACGATCGGCCGTCTCGTCCGCACGGATACGCACCGGCATGATCTTCCGGTCGCCCTGCACCAGCATGACGAAGGTGTTCTGCGCAAAGTCGCGGCGGTCACCGTAGAGCGTGACGCTGACCTGGAGGTACATGTCATCCACGATACGCCGGACCTCCTGCTCGTTCGGTTGCTGGGCCCGGAGCGCAAAGTGGGCCGAGAGCACGGCCAGTCCCGAGAGTTTCGTCATGAGGAACCCGCGTGGCCGGAACTCGTTCGCGGGCTCGCGCGGCGGCCCGAACCACGAGTACAGTTCAACCGGCGGAGTGCGGGTAACGGCGGCGGCCCGGCCGCGTTCCAGTGCTGTGGCGATCTGCTCGACGCTCGGCTGGAGCTCGATGGCCTGTGACCATGTGGGCACGACGCACATGATGATCAGCGCGCAAGCCAGGACAGTCCTCATTCGAGGAATCGACCTTTCTCGAAAAATAAATCTGTCCCCAATCTTACCATTTGCGAAGGTAGGGGCACGGCGCGCCGTGCCCCTACGCCTTGCGGATTCGGTCTCGCGTGTCTATACTCTGCCTCGCTATGGGGTGGCGACGCATCGAGCAGGGGATCGAGCCGCAGACGCTGGAAATTCAGCCGTCTTCCTGTCCGGTCTGCGGGAAGGTCCTCTATCGGAACATCACATTCCTGACCGGCGGGTGGTCCCGATGCTCGGTGTGCAATGAAGTGGTCCATTACACCTGCCTCAGCGGGGGGAGATTCCTGAAATATCGTCCCCGTGTCTGCATTGAGTGCAAAGAAGGCCGCGTTCGGCCCGCGCAGAAGATGCCGATGCCGGCCTCGTGAGCGGACCGGTGCGGGCGGAGCGCTTTCCCGTTCTGCGGTCGTTCAACGACGTGTTCCTGGTCGTGGTGATCCCGATCGTCCATGCGGCCGGCGGGTTTTTCATTTTGGATTTCCTGCTCAGCGGCAACTACACGTGGGGACGCTCCCTCCGCACGTTTGTCCTGTTCATGAGCAACCTGGTTCTGGCCTACGAGTTCGTGTACCGGGACCTCCAGGCGCGCTTTCCAGACTGGCCGGACCAGCGCCACCTGAATAGTGTGCTGACTTATTCGGTCTTTCCGTTCTGCGTCGGGATGGCCGCGCTCCTCGTCCTCCTGGCGGCGACGCGTCTGATGAAGTAGGGGCACGGCGCGCCGTGCCCCTACTAGGTGGCGGCGAATTTTGCGGTATGTTGGAACCGACACTTGGGACACAGGTAGTGCAGGTACTGGCCGTTGCCGACCAGGCGCTTGGACATTGGCACCTTGCACCAGGTGCAAGTCCGATCTGGGGTGTCACAGGCGGCACAGACGGGCGTGGTGGCACCGTTCCTGGTCACCGGCACGGTCGGGTTTTCGCACTTCGGGCAGGTCATGGTCTTTTTTCGCACGGCGAAATGAGGTCTGTCAAATGAGCGGTTCAGCCGTCCGGGCGTTCTTCGAGGCGCTCCCCTCCCGATTCGATGCGGCTGCGGCGGAGGGCGTGACCGCTGTGTATCAGTTCGAGTTGTCAGGAGGCGAAGGCGGGCAGTACCAGCTCCACGTCGCCGATCAGACTTGCCGGGTCTTGCCAGGCGTCCATCCTGCGCCGAACGTCACGCTCCGGATGGCGGGCGAGGATTGCGTGGCGATCCTCGACGGGCGCCTGAGCGGCGTGTCGGCCTATCTCAACGGCCGGCTGCGGGTGGACGGGGACATCGGGCTCGCCATGCGGTTGGCAGCTTTCTTTCCCGACCTGCGCCCTAAGTAGTTATTTTCTCTTGCTCTTCTTCTTGTCCCGCTCCAACACCCGCGTGATGGCGTCTTTGGCGCCGACCGTCAGGGGCTTGCCATGGTCGGGGCAGAGCGTCTTGAAATCCAGGTTGAGCAGATGGCGGACGCTCTTGCGCGTGCGGGCCGGCTCGTCCTGATACTTGCCTGACACGAAGGCCAGCCCTTCTCCGCCGGCGTTGGTGAGCAGGTCTGCGCAGAAGACCGCGCCTCCCTTCCGTTCCAGGAAAAAGG
>VBOO01000234.1 GCA_005877505.1 Nitrospirota bacterium | reverse complement strand
CCCTGACACGTGTCAACCCCGAGACCTGCTCCAGCGAGACGCCCCACGTGTAGCCATTAAAGCCAGTGGGCTCGTTCGTGATCTGCGCCGCTTCCGCCAAGCCCAACGCGAGTCCCCCTAGCAGCAAGCCCCCTGCCATCATGCTTATCAGACCCATGCCGGCGGATTTGCCTCTTCTCATCATGCGCCCTCGCTCAGCCAGTGAGGCCCCTGTCCCTTCATGACCTACTTGCAACAGCGGCCCGCGTACGCCTTGGTGTCTGTCTCATAGGCCACGCGTTGCCCCTGACAGTCTGTCTTGCCCAGCAAGTAGTATCGTAAGTCCCCTGCCCCTTCCGTATACGTGGAGTGATCCACCTTGATGTCAAAGGTCGATGTCCACTCCCATTCCCCTAGCATGTTTTTCAGCGGCAGATTGCCCGCTTTCGCCTGCTCGCATGCCACCTGCAACTCCGGTAGCCGGCACAACCGCCGCTCGGCCATTGCACAGGCCTGTTCTACTTGCCGAAACGCGCCGCGAGCCGTTCGGTCAATGTCGATGCAGAATCCTCCACCGGCAGCAGCCACCCCCACCATGCCCGTGGGACAAGACGTCGGAGCCGTGGGTGGAATGGCGCGCGCTCCCTCATCCGCCCCATAACCCATGCCCGGATGCGTGATCACGTCCGGACGTGGCCCGCTGCCCCCGATTTGCACCTCCGTGATCTTGAAGCGGGCGGTCGTTCGTCCGATCGGCGTTGCCACTTCAATTGCGACCTCCCCGGGCGGCAAGTCCAAGGGGACCTGCAGCGGGACATCCAGTTCCTTCGGTTTCCCCGTATAGGCCTTCACCTCGATGCTCGGCACGCTCAGCTTCACCGTCGCCCCGACGAGGTTCTTCCCGCGAAGCTTCAGCACGGTAAACGAGCCCGCCGGCACCGCTTCCGGGACCACCTCGGTCACCTGCGGTTTCATCTGCTCGCGGGTGCCCCGCGTCACCGAGAGCGTCACGTCCGTGCCAGGACTGTTCTCGAACATCGAGACGATGCCGTCGTCGTCGATCGTGTAGAGGAGCTGCCCGGCTTCGTCGGTGAAGGTCTGGACGGCGAGCGCCGGCTCGGCAGTCACAGCCACGACCACGGCAGTCAGCAGAACTGGGATCAGCACAGCGGTCATCTTGATCGCGCCAGGGAATGACTCACTTGCAGCACCGGCCTGCAATGTTCTCGTTCCTCCACGTCTGATAATTGCGTTCAGTCTTGCAGTCGGTTTGCCCCATGAGAATAGACTGTAGATCACCGGTTCCACCGTAGTCAGCCCCACTACTACCTGGGGTGTCTTTGAGTGCTTGAGAGCCTGTCCACTCCCAGTCCCCGATCATATTTTTTAAGAGAAGCTTGCCGGCCGCCGCGAGCACACAGGCCTGTTGCCATTCCGATGCGCTGCAGAGGCGTTTGCCGGACGCCGCGCAAGATCGCTCAGCCCTGCGAAGGTCCCCCCTGAAGGTACGGTCGATGTCGATACAATAGCCGCCCCGCTCCGCGGCGACACCCACCATCCCTTCGGGGCAGGAGGTCGGCGCGCTTGTCTTAACGGTCTGCTTCTCGCTCCGATCTCGGTGAGCAGAACCGCTGCCGAACTGGAATTCTTTGATCGTGACGCTCGTCTTTGTGCTGCCGATGGGCGTCGTCACTTCAACTATGACCTCGCCAGGCGGAACCGTTGCCGGGACCCGGATCGGAAGGTCCAGCACACCGGGCTTCCCCGCGTAGGCGCCCACCTCGATTCCGGCCACGCTCAATTTCACAGTTGCGCCGACCAGGTTTTTCCCTTTGAGCCTGAGCACCGCATGAGCGCCGGCTGGAATCGCGTCTGGGTTGACCTCGATGATCTGAGGCTGCATCTGCCCGCGGGTGCCCCTGGTGACCGAGATCGTGAGATCCGTCGGGCTGTTCTCGAACATCGAGACGATCCCCTCATCGTCGATCGTATAGATCACGCGACCCGCTTCATCTTTGTAAGATTCTTTTGCGCCTACGATTGCGTCGAGCCCGCACAGGACGAAGAGAACCACCGTCAAGACGATACCCCACTTCCGTTGCATGACTCCGAAGCTCCTTGGGGCCTCCCTGCCTTTTTCCCTTTATCTCTATCTCCTATCTTACCCTTCAGAGCATGCAAAAGCACGAAGGGCGAGGTCCCCTTGCGAGAACCCCGCCCTTCGCTAGGTGTAAAGGGAGGGGCTACCGACCTCCCTTCCTACCTTCCTTTACAACCAGGTGACGCGCTCCGCCGGGCGGATGTAGATCGGCTCTTCCACCTGGATCCGCACCACCTCCTTGCCCGACTTGTTGAACGCCAGCACCGTGTCGTTGTACATCTCGAACTTCCGCCCGTGAATCTGGGTCTCAAACACCTTCGGCCCCGGAATCACGTCGTACCGGAAGATGATCTGCTGCGTCGTCCGCCACAGTTGCAACACCGCCAGCAGCTCCCGGCTCGGCACAATGTACCGGTCGATCGCGTTGTCCACCCCCGGCCCAAACATCTGCCGGATGTAGCCCCGCGGCGCCCACCGCGGCGGGATGTAGAACCCGTTGGGCTCCGTCCCCCACTGCGGGTACAGCGGCAACGCCACCTGCTCCACCCGAATCGCGTAGTACAGCGGGTGCCACCGGTCCTCCGCCCACAGGCCGTCCTCGCCAATCTTATTGAGGCCCTGCAGCCGGATCTTGCCCACGCACGCCGCCATGCACCGCGTCTCCATCGGCTCCCCGCCGGTCAAGGGGTCCTTCCCCTCCACCCGCGGATAGCACGCAATGCACTTCTCACTCACCCGCGTCGTGCCCCGGTACATCGGCTTCTTGTACGGACACTGCTCCACGCACTTCTTGTACCCCCGGCACCGGTTCTGGTCGATCAGCACGATCCCGTCCTCCGGCCGCTTGTAGATGGCCTTCCGGGGACAGGCCGCCAGGCACCCCGGATACGTGCAGTGGTTGCAGATCCGCTGCAAGTAGAAGAAGAACGTCTCGTGCTCCGGCAACGACGAGCCTTGGGTCTTCCACGGCTCCGCCGCCGAGAAGCCCGACTTGTCATTGCCGTCCACCAGCGCCCGCATCGACGTCGCCGTGTCCTCGTAGATGTTCACGAACCGCCACTCCTGGTCCGTCGGGATGTACCCGATCGCCGCCTGCCCAATCTTGGCCCCGGCGTCGAAGATCGTGAACCCCTCGAACACCCCGTACGGCGCATGGTGCTTGCGGCCCACCCGGGTGTTCCACACCTGCCC
>VBOO01000230.1 GCA_005877505.1 Nitrospirota bacterium | reverse complement strand
GGCAAAGGGCGCGCTGCCGAGCAGAAAGGCGCAGGCAGGACCTCCCCCAAAACAGGATCCACCCCGGCGAAGGCGTCGGCGGCCGGGGGTCCGTAAGACTCTCCGATCGGACTCCTCGCGCCACGCCCGGGATCGCAGAGAGCCCGCTCTCTGCCTTTACTCCCCGATAATGCTGTGCTATAGTGCAGTCCGTGTTGGCAATGAAGATGCCATCGACCTTGCATGTCGCGAGGGCCGCGCTCCTCGGCGCGATGCTCGCCATGCTGGTAACGATTCTCATATTTGTCGCCGCAGGGCCCGCGCGTCGAGTCCCGCAGGCGTCCGTCCCCATCTTGCCCCAGCAGGCAGATGCTGGCATGCAGGGCTTCTCGTTCACCCAAAGCAGGGGCGGGCTCGTGGACTGGAAGATTCAGGCCCGACAGGCGCAGCTGTTCGAGGCTGACGCCAAGGCGGTGCTCAAGGACAATGTGCAGGTGACGCTGATGGGGGCCGACGGCGTCACCATGACCGTGACCGGTGATGAGGGCATCATCAACACGGCGTCGAAAGATTTCATGATCAGCAAGCATTCCGGCAACCTCGCCTTGATCTTGAGCAGCGGGTTCACGATCTATACGCCGCGGATCAGGTGGGACAACGCGGCACTTCGGATCTGGACCGACGAGCCGGTGCGGATCACCGGTCCCCGGCTGGAGGTCACTGGCCAGGGTATGGACACGTTCCTCCCCTCCCGCGAAATGAGGGTTCATCGCAATGTCCGCGTGGGGATTCATTAGCGCGTTTCTTCTCGTGGGCAGCGCCGTCGTCTCCGCGGGACCGCCGCCGGAGCCAATGCCCACCCCGCTCACTGAAATCGTCATCACCTCCGAGTCCCTCGTCTTCAAAGACCGTGACAATACGGCGCTCTTTGCGGGCAGGGTGGCGATGACCAAAGGGAATTTCGTGATGAGCGCCGACCAGATGGTGGTCTACTTTGACGGTACGACGACGCCTCCGTCCTCCGCCAACCTGCCCACGTTCGGCAATCGAGCGGTCAGTGTGATTGACGCGACAGGTCACGTGGTCATCCAACGGGGGGAAAAGCGAGCGAAATCGAAGAAGGCGGTCTATCACCAGCGGGATGAGACGCTCGTCTTGACAGGCGATCCGGAGGCCTGGGAAGAAGGGTACCGGGTGACCGGCACGAAGATGACCCTGTTTCTGAGGGAGGATCGAAGCATCGTCGAAGGGAGCCGGGTCGTCATCAACGATAGGGAACCCAAACCTCGGTGACAGACGTCATCGGGATTTCAGGAGACGGGAAGAAGCCCTACGCGTTTGAGGCGCTGGGACTGGCAAAGGCCTACAGCGGGCGGCGCGTCGTCAAGGGCGTGAACCTCATACTCCACGCCGGGGAGGTCGTCGGGCTCCTCGGACCCAACGGGGCGGGAAAGACGACGGTCTTTGACATGATGGTGGGCTTGACGTTGCCGGACGAAGGGTCCATCCTCCTGGGCGGCGAAGCGATCACCGACCTGCCCATGCACCAGCGGGCGCGTCGGGGGATCGGCTACTTGCCGCAGGAGTCGTCCGTGTTCCGCCGCATGACCGTGGAGGAAAACCTGATGGCGATTCTCGAGTTGCTGGACCTGAGCCCAGACGAGCAACGAATGCGTCAGGAGACGGCCCTCAAGGACTTGGGTGTGGACCACATCCGGACGAACAAGGCCTTCACCCTGTCAGGCGGAGAGCGCCGGCGCGTGGAGATCGCCCGCGCCCTGGTCACGCGGCCGCATTTCCTGATGCTGGACGAGCCGTTCGCCGGGATCGACCCCATCGCCGTCGGCGACATCCAAAGTATCATCCGCCAGCTCAAAGAACGCGGGATTGGCGTGTTGATCACCGACCATAACGTCCAGCAGACGCTGTCCATCACGGACCGTGCCTACATCATCACTGATGGCGAGATCTTGGAGGAAGGGTCTCCCGCGTACCTCGTGAACAGCCAGCGTGCACGACAAGTGTACCTAGGAGAAGGATTCCGCCTGTAGTCGAGGAACGGATTCATGCAGCCACGACTTGACCTCCGCCTGTCGCAACGGCTCATCATGACACCGCAATTGCAGCAGGCCATCAAACTGCTGCAACTGTCCCGCCTTGAATTGCAGGAAGCCCTCACGCAACAGCTCGAAGAAAACCCTCTCCTCGAAGACGGCACCACGGAACTCGAAGACCAGGAGACTGAGGCGAGCGCCGCCGATGACGGTCTGGGCATGAGCACGGGCAAGCAGGAGGAGGACGCGGCGGGAGGACCCGGCGGAGAGGAGCCAAGCCGGGAGGAGATCACGGGGGCGTGGGAGGAGTATTTCGATGACGATCGCCGGTGGGGCGACCTCGAGGCGCCGCGCCAAGGGCGTGACGAACTGCCCTCGCTTGAGCAGACGATGACGAAAACTGCCTCGCTGGAGGATCACCTCGTGTGGCAATTGGCCCTTGCCCCCCTCGACAGGGCCGAGCAGGACATTGGGCGGAGCATCATCGGCAATCTTGATGAGGATGGCTATCTGCGCACGTCGCTGGACGAACTGGCCTCGGCGTCTGGGGTCTCTCTGGCGCAGGCCACGCGCGTGCTCAAGGTGATCCAGGGCTTTGACCCAGTCGGCGTGGCGGCGCGTGATCTGCCGGAGTGCCTGCTGGCGCAGATCGAGCACTTGGGGCTTGGCGGGTCTCTCGTCGAAGCCATTATCCGTCATCACCTGCCGGATTTGGAGCATAAACGATACCCGGCGATCGCCAAGGCGCTCGGCGTCCCTGTGGACGCAGTCCTGCACGCCGTCAAGATCATCGAGGGGCTTGAGCCCAAGCCCGGACGCCCGTTCTTTGCTTCAGACAATCATCCGATCATCCCGGACGTCTATGTCTTCAAGTCCGACGGGCAGTGGGTGGTGAGGCTCAACGACGATGGCCTGCCACGGTTCCGGATCAATTCCTATTACCGCAGATTTTTGACTGGCAAGCGCGATCCGACGGACGCCACGCGAGCGTTTCTGGATGAGAAGCTGCGGTCCGCCCAGTGGCTGATTCGCAGCATTGACCAGCGGAACAAGACGATCGTGCGGGTCGTCGAGAGCATCGTGAAGGCCCAGGAGCCGTTCTTCGAGCACGGGATCCAGCACCTCAAGCCGATGGTGCTGCGGGACGTCGCGGAAGACGTCTCGATGCACGAATCGACGATCAGCCGCGTCACTTCCAACAAATACCTCCATTGCTCGCAGGGGATTTTTGAGCTCAAGTTCTTCTTCAACACCAGCATTCCGCGTTCGCAGGAGGGGCTGACCGAATTG
>VBOO01000229.1 GCA_005877505.1 Nitrospirota bacterium | reverse complement strand
TTCTTCTTCTCCTGAACTGCGACGAGAACTCCCATGAGTTTTCTGATGACACCAGATAGCGTGAACATGAGCCCGCGGACCGGCCCTTGCATCGTCGAAACCAGCACCGTCAGCAGGACCTGCCGTGTGGGCAGGTCTGCAACAGCCTTTACCCGCGACGCGTCAACCAGGTTACCTTCGACCACGCCGACCGTGATCCGCATCTTCTTGTCGCGCTTGTCCTTGGCGATGAAGTCCCGGAGAATCTTCGCGGGCAATGCCGGATCGTCATAGCCGATCGCAACAGACAGCGGCCCCCGAAAGTGCTCCTTGGCCACGCTCAACGGAGTCCCGTCCGCGGCCAGGATCGCCAGCGTGTTCTTCACGACCTTGAGCTCGGCGCGGGCGTCCCGCAATTGGCGGCGCAACTCCGTGACCTCGGTGCCCGCCAGCCCTCTGTACTCGGTCAGATAGGCCGCGCGGGCGCGGCTGAACTTCTCCCTGAGTTCGGCGATCGCCTCCGCTTTCTCTTCCTTGCGCATAGCGTCCCTCTTGCTCGAATCCGCCCGTTCGTGAGAGTCGGCTGGGGCTACGCGACCAGCTTCTTGCTAAGCGTAGTGGTGTCCACCGCGATTCCGGGACCCATCGTCGCCGACAGGGTGACCGATTTGAGATAGCGGCCCTTGCTCGACGACGGTTTGGCTTTGAGCACCGAGTCCAGGATAGCGAGGGCGTTCTCGTACAGCTTCTCTGTCTCGAACGAGACCTTGCCAACCCGCACATGGAGAATGCCGGCTTTCTCCACCTTGTACTCCACCCGTCCTTTGCGGATGTCGCTGATGGCCTTGGCGACTTCGAACGTCACGGTTCCCGTCTTGGGATTGGGCATCAGTCCGCGAGGGCCCAGAATCTTGCCCAGCTTGCCCACGGCCCCCATCATATCCGGCGTCGCGATGGCGCGGTCGAATTCCAGCCAGCCGCCCTTGATCTTCTCTACCAACTCCTCACCCCCGACGATATCCGCCCCGGCATCCCGGGCCTCTTTCTCCTTCTCGCCCTTGGCGATCACCAGAATGCGGACCTTGACGCCGGTGCCATGCGGGAGCACCGCGGAACCCCGTACCATCTGATCCGATCGCTTCGGGTCCACCCCCAGGCGGAGCGCCATCTCGACCGTTTCGTCGAACTTCGCGTACGCCGTCCGCTTCGCCAACTCCACCGCCTCCCGCAGGTCGTACGGCTTCGGTTCCACCAGCGCCGCCGCCGCCGTCCACTTCTTGCCCATCGTGATCCTCCCCGTCCTAATCCTTCGCGACGAGAATCCCCATGCTGCGCGCCGTCCCTTCAATGATCCGGCCGGCCGCCGCCGAATCAGCGGCATTGAGATCGGGCATCTTGATCCGCGCGATCTCGTTGATCTGGGCGGGCGTCACCTTCCCCACCTTGTCCTTGTTGGGCACCCCGGACCCTTTGATGATCCCGGCCGCCTTCTTCAGGAGGTCCGAAGCAGGCGGGGTCTTCATCACGAAGGTAAAGCTCCGATCGGTATAGACCGTCATGACGACGGGGATGATGGACCCCTCCTGGCTCTGGGTCTTGGCGTTGAACTGCTTGCAGAACTCCATAATGTTCACGCCATGCTGCCCCAGGGCCGGACCCACCGGTGGTGCCGGGTTGGCTTTCCCGGCCGGGATCTGCAACTTGACCAGGGTTTTGACTTCCTTCGCCATGCCTTACACCTTCTTTCTCACCCGCCCACCCCGGCACCGCCAAGACGATGCCTTTTCCCGTGTCACCCGCCCGCCCCAGGCGATACGACCCGTTGCAACCACGAGCAACGGGTGCCCCGACGCGCCCCTTCCCGTCATAATCGTTCGACCTGCAGGAACCCCAGCTCCACGGGGGTGCCTCGGCCAAAAATACTCACCAGCACCTTCACCCGTCCGCGCTCCTGATCAACCTCGTCCACCATCCCGTTGAACCCGAGGAACGGTCCGTCAATGATGCGCACGCTGTCCCCTTTGTGAAATTCCTCTTTCTGGCGGGGCACCGCGGTCCCGCCGTCGATCTGTTTGTGAAGCGTTTCGACTTCCTCCTGGGTCAAGGGGATAGGCTGCGAGTCCCCGCCCACAAAGCCGGTGACCTTCGGGGTCTCCTTGATCATCTGCCAGGACTCATTCGACATGTCCATTTCGACCAGAACGTACCCCGGGAAAAATTTCCGAGTCGACGTGCGTTTCTTGCCTTCCTTGATCTCGATCACATCCTCGGTCGGCACGAGCACTTGCCCGATCTTGTCCTGCAGCCCCATCTGGGTCGCACGTTCCAAGATGCTGTCCTTGACACGGCCCTCGAAGCCCGCATACGTGTGGACGACGTACCAGCTCTTCCCCATGACGCTGCTCTCGCTCAAAGCATCTTCACGATCAGCAAACTGATGACAATATCCGCCAACCGTAAAAAAAGCGACACGATCAACACCAAGATGATCACCACCGTCGTGGACCCGATCGTCTCGCTCCGGGTCGGGTAAGAGATCTTCCTCAATTCCGAACGGACATCGTCAAAAAACTCTACGAGAGCAGCCCACGCACGCGCGAACATCTGGCCCCGTCTCCTCCAATCCCGATCACGTGAGGGATCGCCTATCCCGGCCTCTTAGATTGAACGGCCGGGGCCAATCCCGCGTGCCGCATTGACTATCCGCCGCGTCTGCTCATGTCACCCGTTGCCACGACCCTTTGCATCAAGGAGACCAAGGGGTTCCACGGCAACGGGTGTCCGGGCTCCCGCCAGCTGGGCGTGGCAGGGGCACTAGGAATTGAACCCAGACCTTCGGTTTTGGAGACCGACGTGCTAACCGTTGAACACCATGCCCCTTCCTGCACGTTAAACGTTAATCGTGAAACGTTAAACGTCAGCGGTTTGCGCTACGCTGTCCTCCCGATTAACGAATAACGGTTAACGATTAACGTCATTTCACCTCTTTATGAGGAGTGTGCTTGCGGCAAAACCGACAAAACTTGCGACGTTCCAGCCGCTCCGGATCGTTCTTTTTGTTCTTCATCGTGGAATAATTGCGCCGCTTGCAGTCGGTACAGGCCAATGAAATGATCTCTCGCATGGGCAACCCCTCTCGTGCCCCTACGCCAGGATGTCGGTGACGATGCCGGAGCCGACGGTCTTGCCCCCCTCGCGGATCGCAAAGCGCAGGCCCTGGTCCATCGCAATCGGCGAGATCAGCTCCGCCGTGACCGTCACGTTGTCCCCCGGCATCACCATCTCCACCCCCGCCGGCAACGCCACCACCCCCGTCACGTCCGTCGTTCGGAAGTAGAACTGCGGCCGATACCCGTTGAAGAACGGCGTGTGCCGCCCCCCCTCCTCCTTCGTCAGCACATACACCTCGGCCTTGAACTTCGTGTGCGGCGTGATCGTCTTGGGCTTCGCCAGCACCATCCCCCGCTCCACCTCCTCCTTCTTC
>VBOO01000047.1 GCA_005877505.1 Nitrospirota bacterium | reverse complement strand
AGGAGTCCATGGTGGTGTACAGCGCCTCCTCCACTTTGGCCTTGAGGGTCTCGATGGACTGCTTGGACTTCTCCAGCTCGTCGGTCCGCTCCCTGACCTTGTATTCCAGGTTATCAGCGTAGTCCTTCAGCCCCGCGTTAGCGAGGCTGAGCTCATCGGTGCGCTCCCGCACCTTGACCTGCAGGTTTTCACTGTAGTCCTTCAGCTCCGCGTGGGCGTGGTTGAGCTCCTCCTGGCGGCGCTGGAGCTCCCGATTCAGGAAGGCGAGGTTTTCGGCGCTGGTCTTCAGCGCCTGGTTGACCACGTTGAGCTCATCCTGCTGTTTCTGAAGCACCTGGTTCTGCTGGCGTGTGGTCTCAAACTCATGGGCCAACTTCTCATGCAGCCCTCCGACGACCGCGCCGGCCAGGATGAGGAAGGACCCCCAGATTATGATTTGAAGATACAGGGCGATCTCCGGCTCTTCCGCCAGATCGCCTGGAGACGCCAAAAACGCCTCAGGGCTCAGGTGCACATACAGCAGGATCACCAGGAAGGAGAAGACGGCGCCCAGCACGGCCTTCGTACGACCCAGGAAGTAGCCAGCCAGGATGATCGGCAGAAAGTAGAAGTTCAGGAAGGCGATCTTCTGCGGGATGACGTAGTTGATCAGGACGGTCGCGACGAGCGTAAGCAAGACAAACAGCTGCTCGAAATTCTTGAGCAGGTAGGCTTTGAGCCCTTCCAGCGAGACGCCGCGGAACGCATCCGGAACGATGGTGGGTGGTCGGCCAGGTGGAGCGGGTGGAGCGGGAGGCGTTGCCAGCAGCGGCTCAGGCGTGCCGGATGCCGGCGGTTCTGTCGAATCGGATGGAGCCATACATTAGTGCCTGGGACCCAAGGTCTGGATGTTCTTAGGAAATAGTCACCCTATCTCATAGTCTACAGCTTGTCAAGGCATTCCTCCTATTGACCGGTCACGGCAAGCCCGCCCCACCCCTGGAAAAGCGATGGGGATGAGCGCCTGCTACGGGGAAAACTTAACGGCAGTTCAGAAGATGCACGCCTTTGCCGGGACCGCTGCGGTCGATTCGGGGAAGGACCCCGTCGAGTCGCCGTCAGGAGGAACCATGCGCCGGGCTCTCGGCGTGATGCTGAGAATATAGCCTTTCGTGTCGGTCGAGCCAGGGAAACAGCCTCGTGATCAGCTCAACCGCCGCCTTCGGAATCGGGACGTGTCCGTTCTCCCACATGCTGACCGTGGTGCGCGAGACTCCCACGCTCTTGGCAAGGATCGCCTGGGAAAGCTTGAGCCGATGCCGGATGGCCACAAGGAGGACCGGTTCCATGTAACTTTGTCCCTTCGGGCGGCCACGGCGACGTGGGCCGGCGGGCGGGACAGTGGGCACGGGAGGGGCGTCAGCGGGGCCCCCTCCCCTTAGAGGAGGAGGCTGTCTCTCGGCCGCTTGTTCGTCTGCTTCGCGCATGGGAGATCTGCCCCAAAAGAAAAGGCGCAATCGCAACTCCCACATGGGGACAGCTTTAAAATCTGTCCCCACTGAGGAGCGAACCGATTGCGCCTTCAACTTACAGGCCTCTAAGCCTGCCCGCTAAGGCTGGCCGATGAGCCAAATTTCGTTAATTACACGGCCTTCGGGGGCTTTTGTCAAGAAAATTTAGCATATTAAAGGGGGCTACTGAAGGTATTGCATATCCGCCCCTCTTTGATCGAAAGGGGCGGTACGAGCGAAGCTCGGTTTGGTGGGCCGTGCAGGGATCGAACCTGCGGCCCGCTGATTAAGAGTCAGCTGCTCTACCAACTGAGCTAACGGCCCACCGGGAAGGATCGGCACGAAGCCGGGGTTGGCGCGCCTGACAGGATTTGAACCTGTGGCCCCAAGCTCCGGAGGCTTGTGCTCTATCCACTGAGCTACAGGCGCACCGGCCCAGCGAAGGGGCACCTTAGCACACCGCTTCGGGATGTGTCTAGCTGGGCTGCTGGCTCGGATTGGCGGGCTCGGGCTCGTCGTCGATCGGCGGTAGCTCGAAGATCAGCTCTCCGGTCTCGGGGTCGTAGAAGCCCTGGCCGTCGATCTGGACCATCCCGTCGCAGTTCTCCTCGAAGAACTGGAGGATCCAACTATTGAAGTCGTAGCCCTCCTCCGTGATGCCGTTCTTGTCCAGGATGTTCGCAATGTAGAACCGGCAGCCCCGCAACTGGTCCACGACGCGCCAGTTATCGATCTCGCGGTGGGCCTCCACGTAGTGGAGCAGGCCCTCGATGTCCTGCTTGAAGATCTCGTCCTGGGCGCCGCCCTTGCGCACGCAGGTGACGAGGATCGGCCTACGGTCCTTCGCGTACCCGATCTCGATCCCGACCCAGTTCCAGCTATTCAACAACTTCTCGGTGACTTCCGCCGGGATGATCGGGGCGGCTCCGCGTGCCTTCAGGTATTCGACCAGCAGCGCCAGCGGGGGCGGCTCCTTACGCAGGCAGAAGACCCGCGTGAAAAACTGCTTCGGTTCCTTCTGCTGGGCGCCGGTGATGGTGATGACGGGAATTTCGGCCACGCCCGCAGTCTAGCCCAGCCTTTCCGGGGAATTCAAGGATAAGGCGGAGCCAAAGCGCGGTGTATAATGGAGGTTGAAAGGACCCGCGTTCATGGGCGTCGCGACAGAGGCCGACATCCGCCGCCACGCAACGCGGCTGTACGAGGCCGCGGCCGCGACCACGCCCCGCCTCTTCGACCGCAAATGGTGGACCGGCCGGCTCCTCGAATGGGCCATCCGCGACGAGGCCTTCAAAGTCCAGCTCTTCCGCTTCATTGACGTCCTGCCCACCCTGAAGACCCCGTCCCAGATCAAGCGTCTCGTGGGCGAGTATTTCGGCCAGGACGCCGCCATGTTGGACGCGCCGGGCGGACGCTCGCTCATGCGCCGGGGCATGCGGGCCCTCTCCTCCGTCGGCTTCGGAGCCGGGGTGACCGCTGACACGATCTACAACCAGGCGATCCAGATGGCCAACCAGTTCATCGTGGGCGCCGGCATCAAGGAGGCGCTTCCGGCTGTCGCCGACCTCTGGAAACGCGGCATCGCCCACTCGGTGGACCTCCTCGGCGAGGCGACGGTGTGCGAGCCGGAAGCCGAGGCCTACACCACCCGCTATCACGAGACCATCACGGCCCTGGCAGAGGTCGCTCGCGAGTGGCGACCCTCGCCACTTCTTGAAGCCGACCACCTGGGGCCGCTACCACGGACCCAGGTGTCGATCAAGCTGTCGGCGCTCGACTCGCAGTTCGATCCGATCGATCCAGAGATCTGCTACACGGCCGTTGCAGCCCGGTTGCGCCCGGTGCTCAGAGCGGCCATGCAGCATGGGGTCGCCGTCACCTTCGACATGGAGCACTACGAGTGGAAGGACCTGACGCTCGGAATTATCCAACGACTCCTCATGGAAGAGGAGTTTCGCACCTATCCCTTCGCCAGCCTGGCGCTTCAGGCGTACCTCAAGGACACCGAACGCGACGTCCGCGGGCTGTTCGCCTGGGCCGAGGCCCGCGGGACGCCGGTGGGCATCCGCCTGGTCAAGGGCGCCTACTGGGACTACGAGACCATCGTGCACCGCCAGCGCAGGTGGCCCGTGCCGGTCTTTGCCCGTAAGGATGAGACCGATGCATCCTACGAACGGCTGATCCCGCTCCTGCTGGAGAACCATGCGGCGATCCGGCCCGCATTTGGCACGCACAACCTGCGCCACGTCGCGATGGTGATGGCCGAAACAGAACACCGTGGGCTCGCGGCCAAGGTTGTGGAGCTCCAGATGCTGTACGGGATGGCCGAGCCGCTGCAGGCCGCCATCGTGGATGCGGGCTATCGCCTGCGGGTCTACGCGCCGGTGGGCGAGTTGATTCCCGGCATGGCTTATCTCGTCCGGCGCCTTCTGGAGAACACCGCCAACGAGTCCATCCTGCGCCGGCAGTTCCTGGGCAACCAGAGCCTTGACGAGTTGCTGAAGCCGCCGGAGCTCACCCCCACCCAGCCTTCCCCCGGGGCACCCATTGCTCTGCGGGGAACCCGTTGCTCTTCTGCTGCAACGGGTCGAACAATGGGTCATGGAGAGGGTCAGGGTGAGGGGGGCACTGAACCCGAGTTCCCGAACGAACCACACACAGATTTTTCCCGCGCCGAGTCCCGCGAGCGCATGCGCGCCGCGCTCGCCGCCGTGCGCACCACGCTCGGACGGCGCATCGAGCTGGCCTTCCCCCCACCGAGCGGCCTCACGAGACAGACGCTGACCGTACGCAACCCGGCCAAGCCCGGGGAGGTCGTCGGCGTCGTGAGCACGGCGGTCCCCGAGGACGTGGCAGTGGCTGTCGCCCGCGCCGTGGCGGCCGGCCGGCCCTGGGCGGCGGCGCCCGCGTCCGACCGGATGGCGGTCTTGGCGAAGGCCGCTGCCCTGTTGCACCAGCGCCGGTTCGAGCTGGCCGCGCTGGAAATCCTAGAAGTGGGCAAGGGCTGGCGCGACGCCGATGCCGACGTGGCCGAGGCCATTGACTTCCTCGAATACTACCGCCGACAGATGCGTCGCCTGGCGGAGCCGATCCGGCTCGGGACGCTGCCGGGCGAGCTCAACCACCTGGTGTACCGGCCCCGCGGCGTCGTGGCGGTCCTCTCCCCCTGGAACTTTCCACTCGCGATCCCGACCGGCATGGTAGCCGCGGCGCTGCTCACCGGCAACGCCGTGGTCTTCAAACCGTCAGAGCGATCCCCGGTCACCGGGCGCGCGCTGGTGGAAGCCTTTCGCGAGGCCGGGCTGCCAGACGGCGTCCTGCAATTTCTTCCCGGCGGGCCGGAGGTGGGCCGCCGCCTGGTCGCGCACCCCGACGTCCCCGTCATCGCCTTCACCGGCTCGAAGGCCGTCGGCCTGCAGATCATAGTCGATGCCGCCCGCATCCAGCCGGGACAACGGGAGGTGAAGAAGGTCATCGCAGAGATGGGGGGCAAGAATGCGATCATCATAGACGACACCGCCGATCTGGATGAAGCGGTGGCAGGCGTGCTCGCCTCCTTTCTGGGCTACCAGGGGCAGAAGTGCTCCGCCTGCTCGCGCGCGATCGTCCTGGACGCGATTCACGACGTTTTCGTCGAGCGCCTGGCGGAGGCCGCCCGCAGCGTGCGCATGGGCCCGCCCGAAGAGCCGGGCACGGGTCTTGGCCCCTTGATCGACGAACGGGCGGTGCAGAACGTGATGGACTATCTGGCGATCGCGAAACAGGAAGGGACGCCCGTGTTGCTGCCGGACCTTACTTGCCGGCCGGGACCGAACTTCGTCGGCCCGGCGATCGTCACCAACATCCGCCCCGAGCACCGTCTGGCTCGCGAAGAAATCTTCGGGCCGGTCTTGGCGGTGCTGCGGGCGCGGGACTTCGACGAGGCCCTGGCCTTTGCCAACGCGACCGAGTACGCGCTCACCGGCGGGCTCTTCTCCCGAAGCCCCTGCAACATCGCGCAGGCGCGCGAGGAGTTTCTGGTCGGTAACCTGTACATCAACCGGGGTATCACCGGCGCGCTGGTGTGCCGCCAGCCGTTCGGCGGGGGCCGCCTCTCCGGTATGGGGGCCAAGGCTGGAGGACCGGACTACCTCTTCCAGTTCGTCTCCAGCTCTGTCCTTTCGGAGAACACGCTGAGACGCGGCTTCAGCCCGGACTTGTCCTGACCCCTTCCTCCATTGCGACCTTGCTCCGGTCCACTCCCTCCGCTATGCTGCCGCCATGAAATACTCTGCGCTCCTGCTGGCCGGCCTTGTGCTGTCGTCCTGCGCGAGTGCGCCGGCCTACGACGAGAGCTGGACCTGGAACTCGGCGGTGTTTGACGAGCAGGCGGTCCTGGGGAAGGCCGGCCTGTTGTCGTCGCAGCAGGACACCCTCTTCACATCGATCTGGACGATTGGCGGCGGTGCGCTGCGACGCCGGCAGGAGTACCACCTGCGAACGCAGCACGAACTGTGGGTGCGACGGCAGGTGGAGCTGAAGCGGATGAGCGTCCAGGATGCCTACGCACGGATCCAGGGCTACACGCCTTCCCAAGAGCACTGACCGGGAGCGAAAATTTCGAGCGGGGCGAAAAAAAATATTGCGTGTGGAAAATACTGTGCTATAGTGCGATTCCATGATGAGAGTTCAGCGTAGCCAGTCCCCCTTACAACCGCCACATCAACCAGGAGGTGCTCCGTATCGATGAACGCATTAGACAACGCTGAAGGTGCCGTCTTACCAACGACGGCCCCAACGTCCTCTCCCGTCGAATCACCGGAGGAGTTGATCGGGGCGGGGAAAGCTTGGGGCCTCTCCACTGCAGTTGATCTTCACGACTGTCGGCCTGAAGCCATCCGGGACCGGGACTACATCGAGGCCTACGTCATCGCCCTCTGTAAACTGATCGAGATGAAGCGTTTCGGGGAGTGCCAGATCGTCCATTTCGGTGAGGGACGGGTGGCGGGTTACTCGATGCTCCAGCTCATCGAAACGTCCCTGATCAGCGGGCACTTTGCCAACGACACGAATCGGGCGTACCTCGACATCTTCAGTTGCAAGGGCTACGACCCGGCGGTGGTGGTGGAGTTCTCACGGAAGTTCTTTGGGGCGCGCAGCACCGCGGCTACAGTCACCGTGCGGTACTGAGCGCACCCGGCGGGAACGAGCCGGGGCCGGCTCGAGCCCGTCAAGCTGGCAGCGCATTCACGACATCAATGAGCTGGCGTAGGCCTCCCGCGCTTCGGCTGTGGTAGGGCACGACCAGCCGGGGCAGCGCGAGCAGTTCGGGCTCGTCCGCCTCCTCCTGGAGGGCGGACCGCTGCTCGATCTTGCCGTCCGTGCACAAGTGGGCAAACCGCACGTTGAGGTCGTCCACTTGTCCGGCCGTCAGAGGATGCTGCAGGCGCAGCACCAGCCGCCCTTTCACGAACCGGCTGGAATGGTAGTTCCGATAGAAGCCCTCGATCTCGGCTACGGCGTCCTCGGCCGAATGGACCACTCGGAAAAGCCCCAGATCCTCCGGCGCGAGCATGCGGGTCGCTAGCATGTTCTCTCGCACGAACCCCTCCCATCCCTGCCAGTAAGTCCCCCCCGGCAGGTCCACCAGCACGATCGGATGGGGATTGTTCTTGCCGGTCTGCAGGAGGGTGAGGATCTCGAAGAGCTCGTCATGGGTGCCATACCCGCCGGGGAACACGGCGCAGGCGTGGGATTCCCGCACGAAGAAGAGCTTGCGGGTGAAGAAGTACTTGAAGTGGATGAGCTTGGGGTCGTCCACGATTGCCGGGTTGGGTTCCTGCTCGAACGGGAGCAAGATGTTCGCGCCAAAGCTGTTCTCCCGCCCGGCCCCCTCGTTCGCCGCCCGCATGATCCCCTCGCCCGCTCCCGTGATGACCATGAACCCGCGTTCGGCCAGGCGGTGGGCGAAGCGCCGGGCCAGATCATACAGGGGATTCGCCGACGGCATCCGCGCGGATCCAAAGACGGCGACCTTCCGCCGATGCCGGTACTGCCTGAAGAGCCGGAAGGCATAGCGCATCTCCCGGAGGCTGCGATGGAGAATCTTGAGATCCAGCATGTCCAGACGCTGCTCCTGCAGCCGAATGACCGAACCCAGCAGGTCTTTGAGAAGCGCCGCCTGCGGGTCTGTCGCTGGCAACGACAGCAGCTCCTCGAGCTGCTGTCGCAGGTGGTCGTCCGGTGCCGGGGGTGTGGCCATCGTCGCTACCCTATTCCGCTGCTACGGCTTCGGCTTGAGCGCCCGGTCCGCCACGACCACGTCGGCCAGGAACCGCGCGAGGGTCTGACCCAACGCCTCGCTGTGGAGCTTTTCCAGATCTTCGAGATCGAAAAAGACCACCGTCTTGGTCCCCTCGCCTTCCACCGTTGTGCGGACTGTGCTGCCGTCGCCAACGTTGATCGCCTTGAGCACCAGGCGGTTCCTGGCCGCCAGTTCGGTCCTTGCAAACCGGGTCACGGCCTCGCTCCAGTACGACTCGATCTGGCCAGACAGCACAACATCGGCCGAGCCGGAGGCGACCGCCTGCCCCGGCTGCACCCGGGTGACCTGAAAGCCCGCGCGCTTCAGGTACTCCAGCACGAAATTCGTGACCTGATCGGCCGCCGACCCGCTGGCCGGCACCAACGTATCCACGGTCGATTCCACATAATGCTGGTAGCGGCCGACCTTGGCCTTGTCGCTCCGCACGTCTTCAAACGGGACCACCGCCACCCGCAACGGAGCGGTCATTTTCTCGGGAGCGGGCACCGCGTCCATGTTGACCGAGAGCGGAATTGTCTGACCGGGGCCCCCGCACCCCGCTACCACTAGCGCCAGCATCGTCGCCACTACCGACCACACATTGTGTCTCACCGCCATCCCTCCTTTCGCCTGAGATTCATGCATGCAAGCAGTTCGCCCTCTGCGTCGAGCTTAGCCGATCAAGAAAGAGCCGCGCAAGGTCCGGTGGGGGCTTACACCTGCTTCTTGAGGCTCAGCATGTACGCCGTGAGGTCATTGAGCTCCTGCTCGTTCAGCGGGAACTTGGGCATGATCGATCCTGGTGAGGTGGATTGGGGATCGCGGAAATGCTTGATCAGCCAGTTGCGATCCCGCTGGTCCCCGACGTAGGAGAGGTCAGGCCCCACCGCACCACCCTCGCCGTGAATCCGATGGCATCCCATGCACCCGAAGCGCTCATAGAGGGCCTTGCCCGAGGCGACGGCGGGATCGGTCCGCTTCATTGCCTGCAGGTCGCGCAGGGACAGCCCGATCAGGACAAAGACACCGACCAAGAACGCCGCCCCCACACTGATCACCAGCGGCCGGGACGCGGGCTCCCGCTCGTGATGAGGGTCCAGGAACGGCAGCGCCAGCAGCAGCGCGATGAAGGCGGCGGGGAGCACCCACGTGGCGATCGGCCCCAAGACGGGCCCCTCCATATACTTGAGGAACTGGTAGTAGAAGAGGAAGTACCATTCCGGCACCGGGACGAAACTGTGGTCCGACGGATTCGCCTTGTCCGCCAGGGGAAAGGGCACGAGCAGCGCCAGCATGACGATCACCAGAAAGACGCCGAGCATGACCACCGCGTCCATGAAGACCTGGCGGGGATAGAACGGTTCGCGGCTCTGGGCCGCACGCTCCTTGCTCCAGGGACCGGCCGGACCCACGCGCCGCAGGATGAACATATGGAGCGCGATCAGCGCCATGATGGCGGCCGGTAAAAACAGGATGTGGACCGCGAAGAACCGCGACAGGGTCAGGGCGCCCAGCGTGTCCCCACCGCGCATGACCCTGACCAGGAAGGTGCCGACGAACGGGACACTACCAACCATGTTGATCCCCACCTGGGTGGCCCAGTACGCGTTCTGGTCCCAGGGGAGCAGGTAGCCGGTGAAGGCGAACCCCATCGTAAGCAGGAGCAGCAGGACGCCGACCATCCACATCAGCTCGCGGGGCGGCTTGTACGCGCCGTACAAAAAGACCTGGAGCATGTGCAGGCCGATGGCCACCACCATCGCGGAGGCCCCCCAGTGATGGAGGCCCCGCACGAACGGTCCGAACAGCACCTGCGTTTCGATGTAGCGGATGCTGTCGTACGCGTGATCGGGCGTGGGCGCGTAGTAGACCGCCAGAAACATCCCCGTGATCGCCTGGAGGAAGAAGGCGAAGAGCGTGGCCGAGCCGAAGACGTAGATCCAGGACGCGCCCCCGGGAATCGGCTCGTCGAGCAAGGTGTGCTTGACGGGCTCCAGTTTGAGCCGGCTGTCCAGCCATTCGTAGAGACGGGAGCGCATGGCTAGATTTCAATCTGCCGCGTGGTGCCGGACTTGAATTCCTTGTACTGCACCAGCAGATGTCCGTTTTCGATCTTGACCGGCAGGCGGTCCAGCGGCCGGGGCGCCGGCCCCCCGACGACCTTTCCGTCCGGATCGAACTCGCTGCCGTGGCAGGGACACTTGAATCTCCGCGCGCCCCCATCCCATCTGAACCCGCAGCCGAGATGCGTGCAGATGGGGGAGTAGACCGTGACTTCGCTCGTCGTCCGACGCAACGCCCAGATGCCCTTCACAGCCGCCACTTCCATGTAGCCGTCGGTGACCGTCATGACCAGGTCGCGCTGGGTCGGCTCGCCGATGGGCAGGTCGCCCACCGGGGCTCGCGCCGCTTGAGCGCGGGCGAAGCCACGTAGCCGCTCAACGGCACCGCGAGGCTGATGCCGATCAGGCCAGCCGCCGCGACGATCAGCCAGGTGAAGAAGCTCCGCCGCGAACCGGATGGTGTGGTGGTGCGGTCAGGGTTCATCATCCGGTGTGGGGCGGCCAACAGGGCCCCCCAGGCGGACCCGCCGGGCAAGCAGCCAGGCGAAGACCAGGGTGCCAAACGGGAAGGTCAAGACCGCGCCCACCATCCAGCGGCTGGCCTCGGCGAATATGGCCGCCGTCTTGTAAATGAGCAGCAGCAGGAAGGCGTCGGCGATGAGTCCGGTGACGAGCAGGCCCATCGCAATGGCGGGCAGGAACTGGTTGCCGCGCGTTGTGGCGAAAGAGACGATCAGCGAGGCGCCAAACATCAGGGCGGTGAAGAGGGCCATGTACTGCAAGTGCTCCGCGTACCGCCGCGCGAGGTCGGAGGCCGGCCCGGCGACGCCGCCCGCCGCGATGTTCCATCCGCATTCCGGGCACACCGGATCGTCCGAGGCGATGAGGCGGCACTTGGGACAGATCCGCATGGCGATATGCATTATAGCGTACTTCGTTGATCGGACCGACCGGAAGGTGTACCCTACGTGGACATTCAAATGCAGTGGGGAGGGGGCGGGAGGGCGGCATGGCACGACTCGATCCAAAAGAGCGGCGCATTCAAAAGCTCGAGGAGATCCTCGATGTGGCCAAGGCCATGTCCACGGAGCGGGACCTCGGCATCCTGCTCGAGGAGATCGTGGAGCACGCCCGCTCGGTGGTCGAGGCCGACCGCGGCAGCATCTTCCTCCTCGATAAGGACAAGAACGAGCTCTGGAGCAAAGTGGCCCAAGGCGCCCGGGAAATCCGGTTTCCCGCCGACAAGGGCATCGCAGGCCACGTCGCCCAAACGCAAAAACCCCTGAACATCCCCGACGCCTATGCGGACCCGCGTTTCAACCCCGCCGTGGACAAGGCGACAGGCTACCGAACCCGGAACATGCTGACGGTCCCGATGCTCTCGACGAAGGACGAGGTGGTCGGTGTCCTTCAGGTCCTGAATAAAGCCCAAGGTGCCACGTTCGACGCAGAAGACGAGGAGATGCTGCTGGCGTTAGGAGGGCAGGCCGCCTCCGCCATCGAGAACGCGATCCTCTACGACGAGATCAACAAACTGTTCGAAGGCTTCATCGCGGCGAGCGTGGTGGCCATCGAGTCCCGCGATCCCACGACCTCCGGCCACTCCGGCCGCGTCGCCACCCTGACGTGTGGCCTCGCCGAAGTCGTGGACCAGCTCGATTCCGGCCCCTTTGCCAGCGTCACGTTCGACTATGACCAGATGAAGGAGATCCGCTACGCCTCCCTCCTGCACGACTTCGGCAAGGTCGGCGTGCGCGAGCACGTGCTGGTCAAGGCGGAAAAGCTCTACCCCGGCGAGGTCGCGCTCCTGAAGGCCCGCTTCGAGTTCATCAAGCGGACGCTGGAGAAGGAGGCGCTGGAACGCAAGGTCTCTGTGTTCCAGTTTTCCAATCCCGGCGAGACCCGCGAGCTGCTGGCGAAGCTCGACGTGGAGCTCGGCCACCAGCTCAAAGACACCGACGAGATCCTGCGGTTCCTCCTGGCGTGCAATGTCCCGACGGTGCTCGAGAAGGGGGGGTTCGAGCGGCTCAACGAGATCGCCGCCAGGACATACAGCTCGTTCGACGGAGCCAAACCGTTCCTTACAGCCCCCGAGCTCGTGAGCCTCTCCATTGCCAAAGGGAGCCTGACCAACGAGGATCGCCTTGAGATCGAGAGCCACGTCACGCATACCTACCGTTTCCTCGCGACCATTCCGTGGACCAGCAAGCTGCGACGCATTCCGGAGATCGCCTACGGCCACCATGAGAAGCTGGACGGGAAAGGCTATCCGCGGGGAATCGCCTCGCCGGAGATCCCGATTCAGACCAGGATGATGACCATCAGCGACATCTACGACGCGCTGACGGCCTCCGACCGTCCGTACAAAAAGGCCGTCCCAGCCTCGAAGGCC
>VBOO01000223.1 GCA_005877505.1 Nitrospirota bacterium | reverse complement strand
GGTTCACGTTCATGATTCACCAGGCCGGCCGTCCGGTCTTCGTGCGCACCAAAACGCAGTCTCCGCAGGTTCTGGACGATCTCGTGTCATCGCTCGCGTTCTATGAGGAGTCCCATCCGGGGCCCGCGCTTCGGCGCCTGTATGTGCTCAGCGAAGAGCGGGAGCCGGATTACACGACGGCGTTCTCCAAGGAGCTTGATCTGGACGTGGTCCCCGTGGGGCCGACTCTTGCTCAACAGGCCTGGCGAGTGCCGCTCGACGAGGCGACGCCGCCGGGAGCGCTGCCGGCGATCGCGGCGCTTGCGCCGCGACGAAGGCAAGACCTGCTGGCGGTCGATCTCGGCGGCAGCCAGTACGCCTCTCTGGGTCATGTCTGTGCCGCGCTGGCGCTGGTGTCGCTCCTCCTGGTTGGATTGATCGCCTGGAGTGTCCGGGACGCGCGTGCCATTCGGGCACAGGCTGTGGACGTCGAGCAGGCGCTGGCCCGTGTTCAGGAACAAGACCGCCAGGTCCAGCTCCGAGGACAGATGGAGGGGGTAGACCTCTCCGATGCGGCGATGGAGCGGCTCACGGCCCAAGTCGCCTTTGCCAACGACCTGATCGCCAAGCGCGCGTTTTCCTGGACGCGGTTCCTCAGTGATCTGGAAGATACGGTCCCGCCTCACGTCTCGATCGGCAGCATCAGGCTCGATTTCAAGGACGCCGTCATCGCGATGAGCGGATCAGCGCTGAGCTTGAAGGATTTGACCGCGTTCATCATCAGCCTGGAAGACCATCGGGCGTTCAAGGACGCCCATCTGCTTCAGCACCGGGTCCAAGACAATGACGTCGTGGAGTTCAGCCTGACCGTGCGCTACCAGTCCCAAGCCGGGGGTTCATGACTCTCGGCTTACCGCTGGTCCGCCTCTTGCGGCGCAGGCCCTACGGCCCCCTCATACTGTGGATCGTCGTGGCCGGCGTGCTGGCGGCCGCCCTGATCGTGGCTCGTCTGGTTCTGGTGGCGCCAGCCCAAGACCGGTTTGCTCAGGCCGAAGCCGCGTGGATGACGGCGAGACAGCGGGTGGCCCAACGCCTGGAGGCCAAGCAGGCGCGGAAGAACCTGACCATGATCCTGAATGCCCTGCCGGGGCAGCGCGACTTCGCGCAGCTTCCGCTCGCCATGTCCCAAGTCGCGAAGCGGGATCGGGTCGCCATGCCGAACCTCTCCTATACTCAGGAAAAACCCCAG
Source organism: Nitrospirota bacterium (assembly GCA_005877505.1). Lineage (GTDB taxonomy): Bacteria > Nitrospirota > Nitrospiria > Nitrospirales > NS-4 > NS-12. The sequence continues at coordinate 2,192 of VBOO01000223.1, read as the reverse complement.
GCAGGAGGCTTCACCAAGGCGGTGCTGAGAGGATCGGTCTCCGGTCGCTACGAAGATCTCCGAAGCTTCATTCACCATTTGGAAACGGCCGAGGGCTTCCTGTTCATCGAAGACCTGAACGTCACTAGCCACGTTTCGAAGAAGGGCGAGGAGGTGACGTTTCAAATCACCTTGAGCACCTACATCCGTGAGGGGCCGCAGAAAGGGGGACAGATTTGAAATCTGTCAGCAGAAAGGGGGACAGATTTGAAATCTGTCCCCGCTTATAATGACGAAACGCGTTCAATGGCTGGCGCTGTTCCTCCTGCTGGGGGTCTGGGCGGGCGTCGGGATCTGGGTCATCGCAGGTGCGCCGGAGCCGCAGAGGGCCCCGCTCAAGTATGTGACCGGCCGGGCCAGTCGGACGGAAGCAAGCCGCTCCCAGGCCGGCGCCGGCTTGCAGGTCAATCTCGCCCTGCTGGAGGCCGCACGGCACCGGGCGAATCAGGCCTTCGTCGCGCCGAAGAACATCTTCGCGCCCCTGCCCACGGAAAAGAACGCGCCCACCCACACCAAACGTAAGGCGCCGGGGCAAGCGCCTGCGCCTGTGCCGGCTCCGGCTGTGGCTGCTCCCGCGGTCCCCCCGCCGCCCTCCCCGGAAGAACTGGCCGCGGAGGCTGCCCGTCAGGAGTTGGCCCAATACCGCTATCTCGGGTACCTCAGCCGGAATGGCAGAGAGGAAGCGTTTCTCGCGAAGGGGACTGAGCTGTATATCGTCAAGAGCGATGAGACGATCGAGCAACGGGTACGTGTCAAGACCGTCACGCCGACCGGCGTGACCCTGCAGGAACCCCGGTCTCAGGTGGAACGGACGATCCCGCTAGTTGAAGGCAAGCCATGAACGAGCGCCGAGGACGCGTCGCGTCCGCGGTCTTGTTGCTGGCTGTCTGCCTGCTAGGCCTCTGCTCACACGCGCGTGCGCAAGGTCCTCTCCTGGACCAGATCCTCGTGACCGTGCAGAGGGATCGCGTCTTTGCTGTGACCCCCGTTGAAGGGATCATGCGGGTGGACCTTCTGGCCGGCGAGGAGGTCTTGAATGTTTCCTCGGTGGGACTCAATGCCTTGGTGCGGACGTCCGTGCGGCTGTTGGGGTTCTCGTCGCAGGTCATGCGATGGAGCGAGGTGCGCACAGATCTGGGGGAGAAGGTTCAGGACAGTCGGGTGACACAGTCGTTCCTGTTCGTAAGGACCACCAGGCACCTGTACGGGTTTCAAGGTCTGCTGGGACGGTGGAAGACGGAGGACTTGGGTGTCCGAGAAGAGATCCGCGACACTCTCCTCGCCGAGAACGTGGCGGTGGTGGTCACCGACCGGCGCGCTCTCGCCTTCTCGACCATTACTGGAGGCTTTTTCCAGCAGGATCTCTCCACTGATGATCCGGTGGTCTCCAGTGCCGTCAACGCGAACGTCGTCATCCTCACCACCGGCACCCGGCGGTGGATCTTTCGTTCCACACTCGCCATCTGGGCCGAATTGCGGTAAACGCTGTGTTCACGGGCTCCTTCTCCAGGACGACCAGGAGGCTGAACGCTTATGGCATGGGAAAGCCGCCAGGTGCTGAAGGCGTCGGCACTGGTGTCCGCGATGCTGGTTGTCCGGGAGAAGTGGGCTGTCCCTGGGTCGTTTGTTGGCCCTGAGTGGTTGTTTGTCCTTGGGTGGTTGTTTGCCCCTGAGGGGTCTGTTGTCCCTGTGGGGTTTGTGGTGTGGAGGCGTTCGGATACTGAAACACCCACAGGTAATAACTGGTCACTCCTTCAAAGTGTCGCAAGGCGGGTGGGAAGTCGTGCTGCTTGATCGGCTCTGCTTTGCTCTTACTGCGCACGCCCATGATGCGGCCTGTGGGATCGCGCACGTATTCCCAGTGATTGGGTACCTTGGTGAGTTCCTCGAACGTCAGCGGATAGACCTCGCCGGGGACGACGCGTCCTTTCTTCTGCTGTGCCGAATAGACCGCCAGCGCGTTCTGAATCTCAATCCCCCGCGCCAGCAGCTCGGCTTCTCGTTCACGCTGCACCACGGTCTTCCACTGCTTCGCCACCACGGTGGCCGAGATCCCCATCAAGACCACGGCCAGCATCACGAAGAGGTAGGTCACCCCGCGCGAGTCACGCATTACTGTCACCTGACGCTGTTGATCACCTTGGCCAGATGAA
>VBOO01000222.1 GCA_005877505.1 Nitrospirota bacterium | reverse complement strand
CCGCGGCGATCAACTCAGCCGTCGGAGACGCCAAGCCGTACGGTTTCAGATCGGTCGGTTTCTCCGTCACGATCTTCTCCGCCTGGAGTCGCACCGCGCGGGTCACGAACATGTTGACGCGAGCGGCATCGGCCTTGGCCTTGGGATCACCGTCCACGAGCCAGTCAGATCCCTCGCGGCTCAGCGAGTATTCCTGGCCGCCGGTTTTGATCACGAGCGTCCTGACTTGGTCCGGTTCGGCCGCAATGAGCTGCTTGCCGCGCAGGTCGAACAGTCCTTTGGCGAGGTCCTTGGCCGTGGCCGGAGTGATTCGGTACAGGGGTTCCTGCGAGGCGCTTTCCGCGAAGGCTGCGGTGTTGTCGCGGGGGTCAAGGAACAGGGACACCGTGCGATCGGTCTCGCCTTCGCGCAGGGTGATGGTCGCCAGGGGCTTGCCCAGGGCGGCGCGCTTGGCGGCACGCTCCTTCGGATCGTCGATGAAGGCCTGCGCCTTCAGGTCCTCAAGGGCGAACAGGAGGCTTCTCACTTCCGGCTGGTCCGCCGCCGCCTCGATCGGCGCCTTGATCTTCCACATGGCCTTCTCGGCCTCACCCTCCCGGTAGAGCACGACGGTTTCCCGGGGGCCGGCGATCTTCACCCGGGTCACCTGGAGGCGGTTGAAGGGGAGGACGCGCTTGCGGCGAAATTCCTGGATGCTTTTCGTCAAGAGATCGCGCCCCGCCAGCGTGGTCAGGAGGACCTTGGGAGAGTCGTCGCGCTTGGCGTAGAGGGTGGCGGTCAGGGGGCCGGCGTCGCCCACGCGGACAGTCTGCGTGCCTGAGGCCAGGCGCAGGGACACGGTCAGGCTCGGCGTCTCGAGGCCGTAGGCCTTCAGGTCGGCCGCGGTGTCGTCCACGACGCGGGTCACCTGGGCGAGCATGAGCGTGCGCAGGAACTCGCCCACCGCCGTTGCGTCGGCCTCCATCGGCTTGGGCTTGCGGATGGTCCAGCGCCCGTCCTCCCTGGCGACCTCAATCTCGCCCCGCGACGAGCTGATCGTGAACCCTTGGATGTCGTCTTCCTGGAAGTCCACCAGCTTCTTGGCGGTCGTTTCGGCCTCCACCCGCTTCCGCTCGGCGGGCAGTTCCACCAGCCACAGGTACAGGCCCAAGCCGAGGGCCACGATCAATAGAGCCTGGACTGCACGGGACATGCGAGAAGGCTATAAGCGGCGCCGGCGGCGCCAGACAGAAAACCCGGCGAGCAGAAAGAAGCCCGGGAGCGCCAGGACTTGCAGCGCGAACAGCGCGTTGGATTGGGCCGCTGTGAGCAGCAGCGTGCCGAACCTCGTGTCCTTCGGCGCGATCGTGACCAAGTCCTTCTCTTCAGCCAGCCAGGCTATGGCGTGGAGGATGAAGTCGGTGTTGCCGGAGAAGTCCAGAAACGCATTGCTGGCGAAGTCCGAGTCGCCGACGAGCAGGACCGCCGGTAGCCGGGCGTTCTCCGCAGCACTGGCCCTGGCGACGACCAGCGCGGCCAGGGTCAGCGGCCCCTGCGTATCCTTCTGCGGATTGAAATCCCTTGACTCGGTCGTTCTATCGGGAGGGGGCCCCGCGGACGCCCCTCCCGCACCCACCTCCCCGGCGCGGGCCCAACTGCGGGGACTGGACTTGGCCAGCGGTTGAAACACCCATTCGTTGCCCTTGCTGTCCAGGAAGCTCACCGGGCGGGCGTGGGGAAACATCGTGAAGACTTGGCTCAGGTCCTGGGTGATCTCGTGAGAGCCGTAGGTGTTCACCACCGGCATCGTCAGATCGCCGCCGAGGATGGTTTGAGTGTCCAGGACGGTGCGCTTGTCCGCCTGCAGGCCCCACGCCTCCAGGGTGCTGTCCAGGCCGGCGCGGGAGCCCGGGTCCAAGAGCACCATGAACCGGCCTCCGGTCCGGACATAGTCGGCGAGGAGGAGTTGCTCCTCCGCGGACACCGGCTTCTGGGGCCCGCCCAGGACCAGCACCGATGCGTTCTTGGGAATCGTTTTGGATTCATAGAGCGAGAGCGACCGGACGGTGTACCCTTGCCGCTCCAGAGCCTCATTCAAAAAGGAGTAGCCTTCCTTGCTCCGGTCCTCCAGGGCATGCTCCGCGTGCCCGGCGAGGAAATAGACGGCCTTCTTCTCGTCCTTGGTCACGCGGATGAGGGCGTTGGTCAGCTCCTGCTCGGAGGCCGAGGTGATGCGGGTCTCCTGCTTGCCGCTCTCCAGGACGGCCGTGTCCGGCCTGGTGATGCCG
>VBOO01000221.1 GCA_005877505.1 Nitrospirota bacterium | reverse complement strand
TCACGCTTCGAGCGAGCAGGTGAAGGTCAGGCACGAGGAGGCCGTGGGCGCGCCCGAAGTCGCCGCCGCGGTAGTCCGAGAGGAACGTCACGTTGTGGATCTTAGCCTCATCAGCGAAACGCTTTTGGGCGAAGGGCGTGTCCACGCTCACGGTGATGAGCCGGACGTCCCGGTCGAGGCCCCTGTTCTTTTCGCTGAGGTAGTGCGTCTGCTGCTCGCAGACCTTGGTGTCGAGCGAAGGGACAATGCTGACAATGCGGACCCTGCCTTTGCCCTCGGTTAGGCTCACCAGCTTGAGATCGCCGGCGGCGAGTTTGGCGTCGCGCAGCGTGTCGCCGACCTTGATGGGAGTCCCCTCAAGCTGCAGGGGCGAGCCTCTAAACGCAACGGTCTTTCCGGTGCCGGCCTCCGCGCTGCCCTTCGAGACGGGGAAATCCTTATACGTGAAGCTGTTGCCGGTACATCCGGCCAGGAAGAGGAGAGCAAAGGTGAGAGTCATCGAGTAAGTGGGTTTCATGGCATGCCTCCTTAGTACTGCTTGGACCAGGAGTCCTTATAGACCCTCAATCCAGCGTAGGTCAAGGAAGGGTTGTCATGGGTCCTGTTGCCGAGCGGGTCCCCAGGAGCCTCGTTATTCGTTGAACGTTATTCGTTCATCGTGAAGAGTAGGGGCACGGCGCGCCGTGCCCCTACAGCACGTTTAACATTTAGCGATTAACGTTGAACGATGCGACGTCCGGGCGCCTGCTGGCCGCCACCCCTTCGCCTTCCGCGATAACAGCACCACACTCGTTTATGAGAGTGTGAGGAACTCGAGGATGAAGCGGTTCACGGCGTCGGGGCGTTCCCACATGGGCAGGTGTCCGGTGTCGGGGAGGACGACCAGATGTGAACCGGGGATAGTCCGGTGCAAGGTCTCGCCAGCGGATTGTGGGAGAAAGGGATCGTCACGGCCCCAGACGAGCAGCGTCGGCGCCGTCACCGAAGTCAGCCGCGACGCGTAGTGGGTCTCCCACTCTTCGACGTGCTTCAGCGATGACCACAGCGGCTGGGACCTGCCGTACTGCTTGCGCAGCCGATAGGCGCGCTCGACTACCGCGGGCGTGATGAGGCTTCGATCCCAGACAATGCCGCTCAGGAACTTCCGGAAATGCCGGCGCCCCAGGAGACAATAGGCCAGTCCGAAGAGCAGCCCGGAGCCGGCCCTGGCGAAGAATCGCAGGTACGGGCCATGGACGTGGTCCAGCACGCCTTTCGGGAATCCAGAGATCAGGATGAGCCGGTCCACGCAGTCGGGGTGCGTGAGGGCGAGGCCCAGCGCCAGGCCCGCTCCCATCGAGTGCCCGATGAGGGCCGCGCGCTCAAGGCCGACGGCCTTCAGGAATCCGCGAAGCCATTCCACGTAGAGGGCCGGCGTGTAAGCAGTTTTGGGTTTGTCCGACAGGCCTTGCCCCAGCACGTCCGGGATGTAGATGGTCAACCGCCGGCCAAGAGGCTCGATCTGATGCTCCCAGTTCCAGATGGCGCCGGCGTAGCCGTGTAGGAGCACGGCTGGCGGCCCGTCACCATGCCGGATGTAGGCCGTGCGGTGCTCGTTGACACTGACGAATTGAAGCGGGTAGCGGTCGAACGGTTCCACTAGGAGGGGCGCAATTCATTGCGCCCAAGTCGGGCACGATAAATCGTGCCCCTACTCGATTATCACGAGCGTTTCATCGGGCTTCACATCATCACCCTCTTTGACATAGAGGGTCTTCACCACTCCGGCGATCGGCGCGCTCACCTGGCTCTCCATCTTCATCGCCTCGACGATCAGCAGCAAGTCCCCCTGCTTCACGGACTGGCCCGGCTTGACCAGGACCTTGATCACCTTGCCCGGCATGGAGGTGGTCACGTCGCCGGGACCGGCTGGACGGGGGCGTTCGGGCTTTTTCTCTCCTCCGATCACCGGAGCTTCCGGTGTGCCGGTGAGCACCTCGACCAGCGGTTCCAGATAGACTTCTTCCAGCCGGTCGTTGACCTTGATGTAGTACGGCTTCTTGCCGTCGGCCTTACGGCCCGAACCCGAGATCTTGATGTGGTAGCTCTCCCCGTGGACGGTGACCTTGAACTCCAACGGCGCCAGCTTCAGTTCATGGGCGACGGCCGGGCCTTTCGGCGGCAGCGGGGCGAGCGGCTCGGGCTTGAGCTGCCCGCTCGCACGCTCGTCGAAGAAGTCATTCGCGACGGTCGGGAACAGGGCATACGACAACACATCTTCCGGGTTCTGAGTCTTGTCCGTGACTTCGCGCGCGGCCTTCGGCAGCTCAGGCTCGAGCAGATCGGCGGGCCGCACCGCGATGACGGGCTCATCGCCGAGCGCCTTCTTGCGGACGGTCTCATCAACGGGCCCCGGCGGCCGCCCGTAGAAGCCTTGGAGGTAGTTCTTCGTTTCGGTCGTGACCACCTTGTAGCGCTCGCCGGTCAGCACGTTCAGGGTCGCTTGCGTGCCCACGATCTGGCTCGTCGGCGTCACCAGCGGCGGGTAGCCAAAGTCCTCGCGCACGCGGGGGACCTCTTCGAGCACGGCCTTCATCTTGTCCAACGCGTTCTGCTCGGTGAGCTGCGCGGCCAGGTTCGACAGCATCCCGCCGGGAATCTGGGAGAGCAGGATTTCGGAGTCCACGCCGGCAAAGTCGCTCTCGAACTGGTGGTACTTCTTCCGGGCCATGCGCAGGACCTCGGCGATCGGGGGCAGCGCCTGCAGATCGAGGCGCGTGTCGTAGGGCGTCCCGCGGAGCAGGGCGACGAAGGTCTCGGTCGGCGGGTGCGAGGTGCCGCCGGAGAGCGGGGAGAGCGCGGTGTCGAGCATGTCGAGGCCCCCGAAGATCGCCATCAGGGCGCTGGTCGAGGCCATGCCCGACGTGTAGTGGCTGTGCAGGTGGATCGGCGCGCGGACCGCCGCCTTGAGGCCGCGGATGAGCTTGTACGCGTCCATCGGCGCGAGGAGCCCGGCCATGTCCTTGATGCAGAGGGTGTCGGTGCCGAGATCCTCCAAGCGTTTGGCCAGATCAATGAACCGGTTGATGCTGTGCACCGGACTGGTGGTGTAACAGATCGCGGCCTCCACGTGCTTGTTCACGCGGCGGACGGCGGTGATGGAGGCTTCCATGTTGCGGATGTCGGGAAGACGTCCACGCCGTTGGCGGCGGCACGCTCGACGAAGGCGTTTACGACATCGTCGGGATAGTGGCGATAGCCCACCAGGTTCTGCCCCCGCAGCAGCATCTGGAGCCGCGTATTGGGCATGACGCGCTTGATCGCGCGCAGGCGCTCCCAGGGGTCCTCCCTGAGAAAGCGCAGGCAGGTGTCGAAGGTGGCCCCGCCCCAGACCTCCAGCGACCAGAAGCCGACCTTGTCGAGACGGTCGGCGACCTCCAGCATGTCCTCGGTCCGCATGCGCGTGGCCAGCAGGGACTGGTGCCCGTCGCGCAGCGCCACGTCCGTCAGGACTACCTGCCTGGCCGGCGCGGCCTCGAGTTCGAGCGGCTGGGGCCGTCTCGCCTTGGACGTTTTCACGAGGGGCCCGCGCGTCGAGGCTGCCGGCTTCAATTTTTTCTGGGGCTTCTTCACCCTTACAAACCTTCGTAGGCGGCGATCGCGGTCGAGAGGGCGACGACCAAATCCTCGGGGTCGGAATAGTCCTCGTAAGTGAACAGCTCAGGGTGCAGTTTGAGATAACCGGTGTCGAACCGGCCCGCCTGAAAGTCCGGGTCCTCCATGATCCGCTTCATGAAGGGGATCGTGGTCTTCACGCCACGGAGCACGAACTCCTCCAGCGAGCGGTGGACCCGGCTGACTGTCTCTTCCCAGGTCCGCCCTCGCACGACCAGCTTGGCCAGGAGACCGTCATAGTAGGGGGGGATCGTGTAGTCCTTGTATGCCATGCCGTCGATGCGCACGCCGATGCCGCCCGGTGAGAAATAGGCGGTCACGGTGCCGGTGCACGGCCTGAAGTTGTTCAGCGGATCCTCGGCGTTGATCCGGCATTGAATGGCGTACCCCTGCAGCGTCACGTCCTCCTGGGAGAATTCCAGGGGGAGGCCCGCGGCGATCTCGATCTGCGAGCGCACCAGGTCGATCGCGGTGATCTGCTCCGTGACCGTATGCTCCACCTGAATGCGGGTGTTCATCTCGATGAAGTAGAAGTTGCGGTTCTGGTCCAGGAGGAACTCCACCGTGCCGGCGTTGTCATAGTGCACCGCCTTGGCCACGGCGATGGCGGCCTCGCCCATGCGCGCCCGCAGTTCTTTATCGAGGACCAGCGAGGGCGCGATTTCGATGAGCTTCTGGTGCCGGCGCTGGATCGAGCAGTCCCGCTCGCCCAGGTGGATGATGTTCCCGTGCTTGTCGGCGAGGATCTGGAACTCGATGTGGTGCGACCGATCGATGTACTTCTCCAGGAAGATCTCGCCGTTCCCGAACGAGGAGAGAGCCTCCCGTCTGGCCACCTCCATCTGGCTGAGCAGCTCCTGGTCCCGCCTCCGCCCATGGAGGCTTTGACCATCAGGGGATAGCCCGTCCGCGCAGCGAAGCTCAGCGCCTCCGTCGGATGGGTGACACTCTTCTCGGTCCCCGGCACGATCGGGACCTCGGCTTTCCTGGCGATCTCGCGGGCCTGCACCTTGTTGCCCATCAGGCGGATGGCTTCCGGGGACGGCCCGATGAAGGTGATGCCGGAGGCCTCGCAGAGCTTCGCGAAGTCTGCGTTTTCGGACAGGAATCCATACCCTGGATGGATTCCGTCCGCGCCGGAGCGTTTGGCCAGGTCCACGATGGCCTGCATGTCGAGGAACCCTTGGACCGGGCCGGGGCCGACGAGATGCGCCTCGTCGGCCTTCTTCACGTAGATGGCAGTGGCGTCGCACTCCGCGTAGATCGCGACGGTCCGGATTCCGAGCTCCCGGCAGGCGCGGATGACGCGCATGGCGATCTCGCCGCGGTTGGCGATGAGGATTCTCTTAAACATTCTCCCTCAGAAAATGTGACAGAGTATCACAGGGCGCGCGAGCAAGTCGAGGGGCCCGCGGGAAGGGCGCGAGGGCTACAGCAGGGAAGGAGGAGCTTGGTTGTAGGTGCCGGGGCCCGTCAGTTAATGGGTCTGGATCAGCACGATAGCCTGCGAGCTGCCCCCGCCGGTGACCACGTTGACCCGTGTCAGCCCTGGCTTGATCGCCGGCACCGTCGCCTCAACGGTCGTCTCGTTCACGTACTTGAACGAGATCTTGGCGCCATCGGCCATGGACCCGAAGGAGACGCCGACGAAACATTCCTTCGTGCCGAAATTTTCCCCCTTGATCGTGATCCTGTCTCCCGGCTTCATGGGGTCCGGCTCGATCTTCGTGATCTTGGGCCGGGCTCGCATGTCACAGACCGGAGCCTTGTCGACGGAGTCGCCGGGACCGCCCACCGATGGCACATCGTATGCGCCGGAGCCCATCCCTGGGATCGTGACATCGGCAGAGGCTGCAGGATTGTATCCGAAGGTGAAGCCCAACGCCATGGCGAACATGACGAGGACAGGCGAAAATTTCGTATCCATGGAAGATACCCCCACGAAGTTGTTTCAGATGTGTGGTGTGGCCGCCATGCTATCAGACGATCTGCGGGTGGTCAACATGACCGCCGTCTGTGACCGATCAGTCTATGTTCGGTGTGGTGTCGCCCCGTTTGCCCCAGCCCGGCGGCAGCTTGCTCAGGACCTCCTCGGCCTTCTTCATCCCTTGCTCGGCCTTGATGTCCGAAGTCCTGGGCTTCCTGGTCGGGCCTTTGATGGAAGTAGACACCGCCGAGATCTTCCTGACCGCCTTCTTCTGGCTGCAATAGGGGCATTCCGTATCGGCCGGATTGAAATTCAGCGACTGCTGTTCCTCAAAATCCCGCCCGCATCCTTCGCAGTGGTACTCGTAGAGCGGCATGGCGCGTCATCTCTCCGGTGGGAAGTCCTGACAGACAGGCATTATACATGGGATCGCATCGCTAAATCCAGGCCTTCAACTTGACACCAGCGAGCTCCCTTGGGTAGTCTGCGAGTCGTTTCTAAGAGCGCGCAGCGCTTCCGTTTTGCCTGAAGGAGGTTTTCGAGGATGCCGGTGTTGTTGAGGAAATTCAAGCTAGCCAGTGGGGTGATGCAGGAAGATCGGATCGACGATCCGGCCCGCATCGAGCGGTATCTGAAACTGTTTGAGAAGGAAGACGTGAAGAAGCTCGAAACGGGCAAGTGGGTCTGGATCGAGAAGGACGAGTGGCGCCTCATTCCCGATTAGCCTCGTGGCACAGAAGTTCAGCAACGGGCGATGGGTCCAGGAAGGCTTTCTGGACAACCGCACGCCAGGACGGGTCGCCGGCCGGATCACGTTCGCGGCGATCGGCCCCGTGGATTTCCTCCTTCGCGGCGACTTTACAGGCGAGATCAAGGGCCGGCTGATCACCTTCCGCAATCCTGCCTTCATGGACGACGACGTGGCCGCTCACGTCCTCGGGGACATGGAGAATCCGCAGACCGGCGACGTCAGCCTCATGTCCTTCGACCCGCATCCGCACTTGCTGCCGCATCCCTACCTGGAATGGTTCTCGGAGCGAGGCGAACACTACCGCATTGAGCTGGCTGCCGGTGGGGCTTCCATCACCAACGCCGACGAGGAACGGGCGCTGGAGCACGAGGTTCACAAGATTGT
>VBOO01000220.1 GCA_005877505.1 Nitrospirota bacterium | reverse complement strand
CCTGCGGGCGGCCTCCGTGAAGGACGGCCTGATCGTCCACGAGGGCCGGCCCGTCACTTCCGAGCGCGTCAAAAAGCTGATCAACGTGGCGCTGATGGAGCAGGACTGCGTGGCGCAGCACACGATCATCGCCGGCGGGATCCAGGCCTGCGATCCCCACAACGAGGGGGCCGGCCCGCTCAGGGCCAACGAGCCCATCGTCATGGACGTGTTCCCCCGCCACATGAGCACGCGCTACTTCGCCGACATGAGCCGCACGGTTGTCAAGGGCAGGGCATCACGCGAGATGAAACGGCTCTACGACACGGTGCTGGCCGCACAGGAGGAGGCCATCGCCTCGGTCCGTGACGCGGCGGACGGACAGACGATCCACAGCGAGGTCCTGCGGCGCTTCGAGGCAGCCGGGTACAAGACCGGCCAGATCAACGGACGCATGCAGGGCTTTTTCCATGGCACGGGCCACGGGGTCGGGATCGACATCCATGAGATGCCCCGGATCAGCAAGTCGGGGTCCCGCCTCCAGACGGGGCACGTGGTCACCGTGGAGCCCGGCCTCTACTACCCGGACATCGGCGCAGCCCGGATCGAGGACATGGTGCTGGTCACGGACGACGGCTGCCGCAACCTGACGAGCTTCTCCAAGGTTCTCGAGATCGACTAGGGCGGGCCATGCGTCTGGCCTTCACGGTCCAAAGGTATTCCCCCGAGTCGGACTCCGCCCCGCACGACGAGACCTATCGCCTCGACGTCACCCGCGGGATGACCGTCCTCGATGCGCTCATCCGCATCAAGAATGAGCAGGACGGCCGGCTGACGTTCCGCTACTCGTGTCGATCCGCCATCTGCGGGTCGTGCGCGATGACCATCAACGACGCGGAGAAGCTGGCCTGCCGGACCTCCGTGCGCAAGGAATGGGAGCGCTACGGGGGGATCACCATCGAACCGCTGCGCCACCTGCCTGTGCTCAAAGACTTGGCGGTGGACATGCGTTCGTTCTGGGGCAAGGTGCGGGCGATCGAGCCGTGGATACAGGCTGCCCACCTTCCGCCGACAGGTCCGCTGTCCCTGCCGGCAGGCTCCGCCCAGTTCCACAACGTGGACGCCTGCATCATGTGCGGGGCCTGCGTGGCGGCCTGCACGGTGCATGAGGTGGACCAGGGCTTTCTGGGTCCGGCCGCGCTCGCGAAGGCCTACCGGTTTGTGGCGGATCCTCGAGAAGACAGCGCCGCGCGGACGGCCCGGCTGGAAGTGCTCCAAGGACCGACCGGGATGTGGGACTGCACGCGCTGCAACTTTTGCGTCGAGGTGTGTCCCAAGGACGTCAAGCCGATGGAGGCGATCATTCGCCTGCGGCGCGCGGCGATCCAGGCGGGCATGACCGACACCGGCGGCGCCCGGCATGTCGTCGGGTTCCGGGACCTGATCGCGCGGTTCGGGCGCCTGAACGAGGCGCTGATGCCCCTCAAGGTCGTCGGTCTCAGCCTGCGCCGGTTGCTTCACGTGCTGCCGCTGGGCGTCCGAATGTTGCTCAAAGGCAAGGTACCGAACCCGCTGCATCCGCCGATCGAAGGCGTGCAGCATGTCCGGGCTCTGCTGGAGCGGACCAGGCGATGAGCGAAAACGACGCCGCCGGCAAGCTGCAGTTCCGGACGCCGCATATCCGGATCAAAAACCCCGAGGCCTGCCTGAAGTGTGCCCGTAAGCAGTGCACGATCGTCTGTCCGGCCGGGGTCTATCATTGGGACGCGGGGCGGTTGAAGATCAACGTGGACTGGCCGGCGTGCCTGGAGAGCGGGGCGTGCCTGGTCGCCTGCCACGAGTTCAAAAACATCGAGATGACGTATCCGGACCCTGGCACCGGCGTCAAATACAACTATGGGTGAAATGATGATGAAGATTGCGGGTTCTGTCGTGCTTCGACAAGCCCTTCGGCCAAGCTCAGGGCAGGCTCAGCATGACCGGAATTAATCCGTTTGCCCTGAGCCCGTCGAAGGGCGCTCCGCCCGGGTCCCATGCGGTGTCACCCCCCATTTCATTTTCCGTGGGGAGTGAGTGATGAGGTATGCGTTGTATCCGGGATGTGCGGCGAAGGGGGCGACTCCTGAACTGTATCAGTCCACGATGGCCATCATCGGACGATTGGGGATCGAGGTGGCCGAGTTGACCGCTTCATCTTGCTGTGGCGCCGGCGTGGTTACCGAAGCGGATCCGGAAGGTGCCCTCGCGCTCAACGCGCGGACCTTCGCGCAGGCGGAGCGGCTCGGCCTCGACATCATGACGATCTGCGGGACCTGCCAGGGCGTCATGAGCTCAGCCAACCGGCAGCTCAAAGGCGATGCGGCGTTGCTTCAGCGTGTCAATCGCCTGCTGGAGCCGGAGGGGCTCACATATCACGGGAACGTGCAGGTCAAGCATCTGCTCTGGATCGTGGTTCGGGAAGTCGGGCTGGCGAAGCTCAAGGATGAAGTGCAGGTAACGCTGGGCGATCTGAAGATCGCGCCGTTCTACGGGTGCTACATCCTGAGACCGTCCTGGGACCTCGGCTTCGATGATCCCGAAAATCCTACCTCGCTCGAGAAGGTCATCCGAGCGGTGGGAGCGGAGCCGGTGGACTACGGCGGGAAGATCAAGTGTTGCGGGTTTCCAATCATTCTGGAAAAGGAGGACATCGCCCTGGCGATGAACGGCGCGAATCTCAAGGAGGCCAAGGACGGCGGCGCGGATGCGATGGTGACCCCCTGTCCGCTGTGCCATATGAGCCTGGACATCTATCAGGAACGGGCGGCGAAAAAAGTCGAAACGAACCTGAACCTGCCCGTCCTGCACCTGCCGCAGATGCTGGGGCTGGCGATGGGGGTTCCATCCCGGGAACTCGGCGTCGAGCGCCACTTGGTCCCCGTCGATCGGATCGTCAAGGTGGTGGAAGAGCGAAAATCGAAAGTCACACATTCGCCCCTCTCCCATGGCCCGTTGCATCTGAGGAGCAACGGGCAGCCCCGGAGAGGGAAGGGTGAGGGGGCTTCATGAAAATTGTGCGCCTGGACGACTTTAAACAGTTCTCGCCGGACAAGATGAAGAAGAACAACCTGTTTCAAACGCCACGGTTTTTCTGCGACATTTACGGCTTCGAGCCCGGGCAGGCCCAGAAGGGCCATGTGCACGGCGATCAGGACAAGATCTACATCGTGCTCGAGGGGCAGGGGACGTTCCAGATCGGCGCTGAGGAACGGGTGCTCAACCCGGGTCAAGCCGTGATGGCGCCCGCCGGCCTGGAGCATGGTGTCCGCAACCACACCCAGCAGCGTCTCAGCGTGCTGGTCTTCGTCGCGCCCAACCCGTCGTAACAGGAAGGCTCACTCAGGTAGATCGGCTCGGCCAGATGCGCCGAAGCCTGACTCCTTTCAGCACGCCGTTGTCTGGTCGGTCTCACCTGGACGTTCCTCTGAAGGGTGCCGGCGAGCCCGACACGTCTCA
>VBOO01000208.1 GCA_005877505.1 Nitrospirota bacterium | reverse complement strand
AATGACGATGTGCGCCGAGGCTCCGAATCCATAGAGCCCCAAGCGCTGGCCGGGCTTCACTCCGCTGAGCCGCAGGGCGCGATAGCCGATGATGCCCGCGCAAAGCAACGGCGCCGCTTCGTCGTCGCCGAAGATAGCGGGAATCGGATAGGCGTACCCCGCAGGCACCACGGCGTATTCCGCATACCCGCCGTTGACGTGGTATCCGGTAAACCGCGCCTGAAGACACAAGTTCTCCTGCTTGTCGAGACAGAACTCACAGCGGCCGCACGTCCCTTGCAGCCAGGCGATGCCGACGCGGTCTCCTTCCTTGACCGCCCGCACGCGGCTTCCCACCCGATCCACGATGCCGACTACCTCATGGCCTGGGACAACCGGCCGCTTGGCTTGCGGCAATTCCCCTTCGATGATGTGCAGGTCGGTCCGGCAGACCCCGCAGACCCGGACCTGCACGCGCACCTCATCGGGACTGGGTTCAGGCGGAGGAAGCACCACCGATTTGAGAGGGCGCTCCCTCACATCGGCGGGCTGCTGTAACACCATGGCTCTCATGACTGAACCCGGCTACGCAGCCACGTCACGAGCCCGTCCTGCTGCGCCCGACGAAACGCGAGGCCGAGCCTGATGAACTCCAGTGTCTGAGTAAGCGTCCGCTCAGCCGACGCCACCCGGTTCGCCGGCTCGTTGAAGAACCGCTCCACATCAGCCAGCCACTCCTCGCGCCAGAGCGCCTTCGTCCCCCCGATGATGCGTTGGGCCCCGACGCTGCCCCCCTTCTGTCGCAGCTCCGTCCAGTTGGCCTTGACGAACGACCACCCTTCGGACTGGGTCGCCGGGTTCGCGAGCAGCCCCCTCAACGGCTTCCACAGGTCCTGGCCTCTCACGTCCGCGCTGAGGACGAAGGCCAGGATGGACGGAGTCACGCCCTGCTCGGCAAAATCGCCGAAGGCCTGGAGGTAGCGGTCCCGCTCCTCCGGTGTCGCGGCGGTCCGATAGTGCCTGACGTAGCGGTCGAACCGGTCCTTGCCTCCTGCGGCGCGCGCGCACAGGCGGAGGACGGTCGCGCCCAGCGTCGGATCGAGTGGGGACGGGTCGGCCCAGTACCGTTCAAGCCGCTCTGCCATGTCGCGCACGAGCCGTGCGGGCCTTGCGATGCTCCCCAGCGCCCAGAGGACCGCCACGCGCGTCAGCTTGGGCTCATCGCCTTCGCCAGGCCGCGCGTCCCACCCCAACGAGTCCACGAGCGGCTGGCACAGCTCAGCGACGAATCGGCACAACAGCGGCCTGGCCGTCTCAGACACCACCCGATCGCTCAAGGTCTCCAGGAAGCCGGCCAGCCCTTCCACCACGATGCGGGTGTCGTCTCCGCGGGCGCGCATGACCAGATCGAGGAAGTCGCGGATCGGGAGCGCGCCCTTCTGCGCCAACGCCCAGGTATTGTCGAGCAAACCGAACCGTTCTTCCGCGGGGAGCCGCGACCAGGAGTTTGCCAAGGCAGAGCGGAGTGTCTGGTCATAGTGCGTGCGGTAGTAGCCGATTTCGCCGGCGTTGGCGGAGACCCACCGGACTTTCCCATGCGCCGGCATCACAACCAGGCTGCGCGCCTCCGTCATCAGGAGGCGATGGTGCCGGACGCCCTCGTCATCCTCGAAGGCCAGGGTCACCGGGATCGCCCACGGTGGCTCGGGCTCCTCCCGCGCCTCCCGGTCGGCTCGGAAACGACGCTGCTCTAGCAGAAGTTTCTGCAGATCCGCCCCGCTCGCAGAGACCGACACCAAGGGGAATCCTGGACGCGTGAACCAGTCACTCGCGATCACCGGCACCGGTTGTCCGGACGCCGCCTCCAGCGGCGCCCAGAGGTCGGCGGCAGAAGCGTTCCCGTACTGATGGGCTGCGAGGTAGCGCCGGATGCCATCTCGGAATGCGTCCTCGCCCAGGAACTGCTCGAGCATACGCAACACCGACGCGCCCTTCTCGTACGTCAGGGTGTCGAACATCTCTTCTGCCTCGGCCGCCGTGCGGACCTTCGAGCTGATCGGCCGCGTCGACGAGAGGGCATCCACGCCGAGCGGCACTTGCTTGTCCCGGACGAACTGCGTCCAGGAACGCCAGTCCGGGCGCCACTCGTCCACGATCTTGCAGGCGAGCCACGTGGCGAACGACTCGTTCAGCCAGAGATCGTCCCACCACACCATCGTGACGAGATTACCGAACCACTGGTGGACGACCTCATGGGTGATCACATTGGCCACGGCGCGCAGCGTGCTGGCGGACGCCTGGGCGGCGTCCACGAGCAGGCGATTCTCCCGGAAGAAGATCGCGCCCCAATTCTCCATGGCGCCCATCGCGAAGTCAGGCACGCCGACCAGGTCCAGCTTGGGCAGAGGGTAGCGGAGGGCGAAGTACGCGTTCAGTCTCGGCAAGCAGGCCTCCATCACCTCGCGGGCGAATCCCGTCAGCGCGGCATGCTGGGTTGTCGTAAAAAGAGTCACGCGCGTGCCGCCGACGAGAAAGGTCTGGGGCGTGAGCTTCGCCACGGCGAAGGCCACGAGGTAGGTGGACATGGGCGGGGTTTCCTCGAACGCGACCGTCTTACGCCCAGCGGCCGGGTCCACTGACTCAGAAACCACATCCATGTTGGAGAGGACCAGGTACCGCTCCGGCACCGCGACCGTAATCCGAAACACCGCCTTGCGCGCCGGCTCGTCAAAACACGGGAACGCGCGGCGCGCGTCGGTCGGCTCGAACTGGGTGAACGCGTAGCGCTCTGACGCGGCTGTCGCCTCGTACAGGCCCCTCATCTGGCGATTCAGGCGACCCGCAAAGTCCAGTGTGAGCACCGCCGGACCTGCCGGCACCTCGCGATCCGGCGTGAGGGTGATCGTCTCGGAGACAGGATCGAACGAGACGAGGGCTGGGAACCGCGCCCCGCCAGCCTCTAGCG
>VBOO01000207.1:3463-6326 GCA_005877505.1 Nitrospirota bacterium | reverse complement strand
CTGGCATCTCAATTGCCATAGAGTCTAAAGCCTGACGCATGCGGCGTCGCGAGTCACAGAGGAGAGAAAGGGGTTCAAACAAACTTTTAACAGGAGGGACTACCATGAGGAAACCAACATCATCTGCAAAGCTGGCAATTATGGGCATCATGTTCTTCGCGGCAGGTCTCATCGTGCCGGGGAACGCTATGGCAAACACCGATCACTGGTGCGATGTGATCACCAAGGAACTGATCAACCAGCAGCAGATATACCCAGATTCCAACTTCGAGCCGTACCTTGCGAAGCTGAAAGCGGTGCGAACTGCGCTGGATTGGAAGGACAATCAAACGGTGCAGAAGGAAATGGGGCAGTTCTTTTCAATGCTGCTCAATCAGGCGCATGGCATCAACGATGCCGCTGCAGCCAGGGGGCTCAGCACTGCCTTGATGGTGACCCCGATTCAGGAGTATAAGATTCCAATTCTAAAGTACGCGCTCGCCCTCCCACAGCCCTTTTATACAGCGGCCCAGTAAGTGGCGAATCAGGGGAACGCAATATACGCCGGGATAGCAGGGAACCCTGCTATCCCGGTCAACATGTGATCAGAAGGGAAGACCTTTGCGCGAGGATGATCATCCAGCAGGACGTCTTATGAATCGACGAGATGCACTGGCCCTGCTCGGTGTAACTGGGACTGCCGTATCTCTCGGGTGCTTGTTTCGACCGTTTCGCGCCATAGGGTCGACCGATGGAACTTTGCCTGACTGCATCGTGCGTCCGGAACAGACCGAAGGACCGTATTTCGTGGATGAGCGGCTCAACCGCTCCGACATCCGGATCGATCCCTCGGACGGTTCGATAAAAAATGGGGTCCCCCTCAGACTGACGCTAATGGTCTCTCGGATCAACAGGAGTGCCTGCACTCCGCTCTCGGGAGCTATGGTGGATATTTGGCATTGTGACGCGCTGGGGATCTATTCTGACGTAAGAGACCCCGGTTTTAATACTCGAGGGAAAAAGTTCCTGCGCGGCTATCAAGTGACGGATGCGACAGGGATCGTCCAGTTCACAACCATCTATCCCGGCTGGTATCAAGGCAGAACAGTCCACATCCACTTTAAGATTCGCACGACCGCTGCGTCAGAGAGGATTTATGATTTTACGTCACAACTGTATTTTGATGAATCGATCACGGATCAGGTACATGCACAGGAGCCATATGCAAGTATGGGACAGCGCACGGTGAAGAACAATCGAGACGGGATCTTCCGTGATGGTGGTAATCAGTTGATGCTTCCACTCATGAAGGATGGTCAAGGCTACGCGGCAACGTTTAGGATTGGGCTTCAAATGGCGTGAACATCACTCCAATCCTCTCCATGCACCCTCCCGAAATAGAGCAATTTTCTAAGGATGTATCTGAGACGAGCTTTCAGACATCAAACTGGCTCCCCGAACCGTACGATTTGCGAACCCTGGAATTCGTGTTCCCACGAACAAAGACCGCATAGGCGGGAACAGCTATCGTGCCTTCGGCGGCTCTTTACCTTCTTCTAGCTGTGACAAATACTCTGCCATCTTATCGAGAACCTCATCACTGAGCTTGAACCTGTAGTCCTTCGGCATAATATTGTCAGGATAGCCATTAACCGCATGCACACTTGAATCGACGATTGACTCAATGACGCCCGCTAGCCTTGGACCACCGGAACGAGAGATAATGGAGTCCGATCCGATTGGGAGATCTTATAGAAGCTTGCCGCGTGCGTTCACAGTGGTGCGATTGCATGAGAGTTTTTTCAGTTCCGACCTGTCCCGCCTGTCTGAAGGAAGGTCAGCAGCGTGAACAACGCAATGTCCTGTCCCACAAGGTGTTGCGTGCGGTCGGCATCGGCTCCTTTCGCTGCCCCCACTGCGACAACTCGTATGTCGGCTTCCAGTGCCATGGGTCGCAAACGTTCATCACGCTCAAGTCTGCGCGTGAAGCCGCTCCTGCCGCCTACCTGTGCCCGAGCTGCGGTGAGAAAAGGATGCGCCGCTCACATCGTCGAGGCATTGTTGAACAGGTCGTTAGTGTCTTTCGTATATTTCCATACCGGTGTGAGCAGTGCGGCCATCGCTTTTTTGCCTTGAAGCGATAGGGCTCTGTGCGGTCGTGCGACCAGCGCCTTCCTAGCACGGGCACTGGATTGCGTTGAACCAGTAGAAGAACCAGACCGCGAACGCGACGGTGGTCCAAAAGATCGCCTTTCCCAGCCTGATCTTCCAGGGAGGATCTTTGCGCGTCGAGACATAACTGGGGTTATATTCTTCGTCCGAGTCGTAAGCCATCGCGCCCTCCTTAGGAATTATGAATCTCGTTGAAGCCAGATGGACTAAGATATATTACATAAATGTATCCGTTACGCAAGGGCGAACACTCTCGGACTCAGTCCCCTGGTCAGCGCTTCTTGAGGAGGCGCTCGATCTCCTTCTGAAAGGTGGCGAACGGCACAGCGCCGGGTATAGTCAACGGGTCTGAGAAGCGACGGCCGTCCGTGCGGACGATGAGGAACCCCGGCGTGCCGTGGAAGCCGAGCGTGGTCCCGAGTTCGCGATCGGCCATGATCGCCCGGACGTACTTCTGCGAATCCATGCAGGCCGCGAACGTTTTTTCGTTCAGCCGCAAGTCATTGGCGAGCTGAAGGATGATCCCCGTGCCCAAGCGGGCGTGCTGGTCGAAGAGCCGGTCGTGCATCGTCCAGAATTGATCCTGCTCACCGGCGCAGCGGGCAGCATGCGCGGCGACGAGCCCCGAACCCTGGGGATCGCGCGGGTAGTCCCGGTATGCGAAACGGACCTTGCCGGCGTCGAGGTACTCCGCCTTGAGCGCGGGGAGGGT
>VBOO01000207.1:0-3401 GCA_005877505.1 Nitrospirota bacterium | reverse complement strand
ATTAGCACAGGGGCTCTCTGATTCCCCAATGTGGGCGTCGAAGTCGCCAGAATTTCAGTCAGGGGCCCGTACGGCATACCGTACGCTACCATGATCGGATCGGGGTTTGCCACCGGCTCGCTCCCGTTGATTTGGGTGAGGGGCGGTGCTACGATGCCGCTCCTGTACGTGCTATGACGGAGTCCCTCATCGAGATGCCACATCTGAGCACATGGACTACAAGGCCACGCTGAATCTCCCCCAGACTGACTTTCCCATGAAGGCCAATCTCCCGCAGCGCGAGCCGGAGATGCTGGCCCGTTGGGAGCGCGAGCGTCTCTATGAGCATATCCAGGAGGCTCGTCGCGGCCGCCCTCTCTACGTGCTGCACGACGGTCCGCCTTACGCCAACGGCCGCATCCACATCGGCCACGCGCTGAACAAAGTCCTCAAGGACATCATCATCAAGTCAAAGACGATGGAGGGCCGCCACGCGCCGTACGTGCCGGGCTGGGATTGCCACGGGCTGCCGATCGAGCATCAAGTCCTGAAGGAGCTGGGCGGCAAGAAGAGGACGCTCGGAAAGGTTGAGATCCGCAAGCTCTGCCGCGAGTACGCCGAGAAGTACTTCAAGATCCAGCGCGAGGAGTTCCAGCGCCTGGGCGTGCTGGGCGACTGGAATAATCCGTATCTCACCATGACCTACGACTACGAGGCCGCCATCCTCCGCGAGTTCGGCAAGTTCGTCAAAGCCGGTGGCGTGTACAAAGGGAAGAAGCCGGTCCTCTGGTGCCCCGTGGACGAGACGGCGCTCGCCGAGGCCGAGGTCGAGTATGAGGACCACACCTCGCCCTCGATCTACGTGAAGTTTCCGATCGACTTGCCTATAGAGGTTGCCTTAAGCGGTCGCTATTGGGGGAATCCGATAGAGCTTGCCGCTGTCCGGGAGGTTTCCATCGTTATCTGGACGACGACTCCATGGACACTGCCAGCCAATCAAGCGCTGTGCCTTCATCCGATCTTCGAGTATCAAGCCGTAAGAGCTGGCGACCAAGTTTTCGTCCTGGCAAAGGACTTGGTTCCTGCGACCATGAAAGCGTGCGGGATTGCAGAATTTAAAATTCTGGGAAGTACTCAAGGACAAAAATTATCCTATGTACAATGTCGTCGTCCATTTTCACCCGCATTGTCCCCGATTCTCAACGATACCTTTGTGACGCTAGAAGAAGGCACCGGTTGCGTTCACATCGCTCCCGGCCACGGGCAGGAAGACTATGAGCTCTCGCTGAAAGATTCTTCGCTGCACGTGTTCGCTCCGGTGGACGACCGGGGACGCTTCACTGAGGAGGTGCCCGAGTTTCAGGGTCTTTCCGTCTTTGAGGCAAACCCCCTAATCACCCAGAAGCTCAAAGAGAAGGGCCTGCTTCTGAATAGAGTCGAAGACAAGAGAACGCACTCCTACCCTCACTGCTGGAGGTGCAAGAATCCTGTGATTTTTCGCGCCACCGATCAGTGGTTTGTTTCTATGGAGAAGAACGATCTTCGCAAGAAGGCGCTCGAGGTGATCGACACCCGCGTGCGCTGGATTCCAAGATGGGGCCGCGACCGCATCTACGGGATGATCGAGAACCGGCCGGACTGGTGCCTCTCCCGCCAGCGTGTGTGGGGCGTGCCGATTCCGGGGTTTTCGTGCCGGGGTTGCGGCCGGGTCCTGATCACGCCGGAGATCGTCGAGCATGTGGCGCGATTGGTGGAACAGCACGGCACCGACGTCTGGTTCGAACGAGAAGCCGCCGAGCTAATCCCCGCTAGCAAGAAGTGCGACTGTGGGAGTACTGCCTTCGAGAAGGAAAAAGACATCCTGGACGTCTGGTTCGAGTCCGGCGTGAGCCACGCGGCGGTCCTCAAGCCGCGGGGCAAGGTGGCGGGACAGGACTGGTGGCCGGCCGATCTCTACCTCGAAGGCTCCGATCAGCACCGCGGCTGGTTCCACAGCACGCTGTTGGCCGGCATCACCACAGACGGGCGTGCGCCCTACAAGGCCGTCCTGACCCACGGCTTCGTGGTGGACGGCGACGGCAAGAAGATGTCGAAATCAGCCGGCAACGTCGTGGCGCCCCAGGAAGTCATCAAGCAGTACGGTGCGGAGATCCTGCGCCTCTGGGTGGCGGCCCAGGACTACCGGGAAGACGTCCGCATCTCGCCGGCCATCCTCTCGCATCTCGTGGACGCCTACCGGAAGATCCGGAACACGGCCCGCTTTCTGTTGAGCAACCTGTCCGATTATGATCCGGCGCGGGACGCTCCGCCTGACGAACAACTTTCCGAGCTCGACCGGTGGGCGCTGATGCGACTGCATGACCTCGTTGACCGCGTCTGCCGGGGGTACGAGGAGTTTGAATTCCACCTGATCGTGCACGCGTTGAACAACTTCTGCTCCGTGGACATGAGCGCGATCTACCTCGATATCTTGAAGGACCGGCTCTACACCTTCCACAAGGATTCACCGGCGCGCCGGGCCTCCCAGCGGGTGCTCCATGAGACCTTGCTGACCTTGACGAAGCTGATGGCACCGGTGCTGAGCTTCACGGCCGAGGAGATCTGGCAGAGCATCCCCGAACGCCAGCGGGAATCGCCCAGCGTCCATCTGACGCAGCTTCCGAAGGCCGACTCGCGCTGCCGCGATGTGGAGCTGGAAAAACGGTGGGAGCAATTGCTCGAGGTGCGCTCCAAGGTGCAAGCCGAGTTAGAGAATAAGCGGCGGGAGAAGCTGATCGGAGCGCCGCTTGAAGCCAAAGTTGTGCTTTCTGCCAATAGGGAGAAGTACGAGTTTCTCAAAACCTATGAGCCGGACTTGCCTGGTCTCTTCATCGTATCCCAGGTTGAATTGAAAGAGGCGCATCATCTGCCGCACCCTCCAGGCTTTGAAGTGAGAGTCGAGAAAGCCAAAGACAAAAAGTGCGTGCGCTGCTGGAACTACCGGCCTTATGTCGGGATGAATAAGACCCACCCGGAGCTCTGCGATCGCTGCGTCGAGGCGATAGGTTGATGGGCGTAAGTCTCGAGCACAAGCGGCACCTGGGACTCATGCTGCTGATCGTGTCCTCCTTGATCGCCCTCGACCAGCTCACCAAGTGGCAAGTCACGCGGGTGATGCGGCTGCACGAGTCCATCACCGTGCTGCCCGGCCTCTTCAGCATCACCTACATCCGGAACTCCGGCGCGGCGTTCGGCATCCTGGCCGGCAGCCATGCCGGGTTCCGCCTGGTGTTCTTCGGGCTGACGTCGGTCCTGGCCCTCGCCCTGCTGGGCACGATCTACGTGCGGCTGTCGCCAGCCGATTGGGCAGGCCGGGTCAGCGTGTCCGCGATCCTCGGCGGGGCGGTCGGCAACCTCATCGATCGCATCCGCGCCGGCGAAGT
>VBOO01000219.1 GCA_005877505.1 Nitrospirota bacterium | reverse complement strand
TCAGGCGCGCCTGGTGCAGGGCTTCCTGCGCAGGTAGGGGCACGGCGCGCCGTGCCCCTCCTTCCCGGTATGCGGAGGGCACCATGAGGAAGGGCAGCCCGAGCAGGGCGAGGATCTGGTAGCGGCGCGGTGAAGTCGAGGCCAGAACCAGCGTCAAGGCGAGGCGTTACCCGATGGCAGCCAGAATCCGCTCGACGTCCTGAGAGCTCGTGGCCCGAAACAACTGCGAACGAACTTCCGCGGCCTTGAAGAATCCTTTGCAGTACCAGCCCAGGTGCTTGCGCATGGCGGCGAACCGCGGGGCCCCGCCCAGCGACTCGAAATAGCGGGCATGCTCAAGCGCGACCTGGAACCGCTCCGGGAGGGGGACCTCGTGCAAGCATTCCCCCTCACCCCCACCCTCTCCCGTGGCCCGTTGCTGGTGACCCGTTGCAATTGAAGAGCAACTGGTGCCCCGAGCAACGGGCAGCCCCGGAGAGGGAATGTGATGGAGGGCCTGTGCCCTGGCCCATTCCTTGGCGCGGAACAGCCAGGGGTTGCCGAGGGCCCCGCGACCGATCAAGACGCCGTGTACCTGAGTCTCCTGCACCCGCGTGACGAGGTCGTGGAGCGACTCGACATCGCCGTTGCCCAGCGCCAGCGTCGAGGTCTCGCGGATCAGCTTGGCGGCGCGGGCGATGGCCCCCCAATCGGCGCGGCCCCGGTACATCTGGGCGAGCGTGCGGCCGTGGATCGAAATCACGTCGGGCCTCTCCTCCAAGAGAACCGAGACCCAGTCCTCGATGACCACGGCATCATATCCGAGGCGCGTCTTGACGGAAACGGGCACGGGCTTTCGCGTTCGTGGGCCGTCGCGGCCCGACGTGAGCGCCAGGACCCGCTCCACCACCTTGGGGCGAAGACCAATGGACTCGATGCGATGGCCGGCCGCCCAATCCGTCACGCCGCCGTGCACGGCCCGGATGATCTCGCGGGCCAGCGGCGGATTGCGGATCAACGCCGCCCCGCAGCCGCGCGCCGAGACGCTCTTCGAAGGGCAGCCCATGTTGATGTCCACGCCGTCGAAGCCCAATTCGCAGACCACCTGCGCCACCTGGTAGAACGTGTCCGGATCGGCGCCATAGATCTGGGCCACGATCGGCCGCTCGATCTCGGCAAACTGAAGCTGGTTCCATGCTGCGTCCCCCCCATGGCAGATTTCGTCCACGCTGACAAACTCGGTGATCTGCACATCGGGCTTTCCATACCGGGCCACGATGTAGCGGAAGGCCGGATCGGTGACCCCGTCCATGGGCGAGAGCCCGATGATCGGCTGCGGGATTTTGTGCCAGAAGCTCACGGGCGTCATGGTAGCACAGCGACCAAGGGCCAACCAAGTGAGCCGCCCTGATCTCCTGATTGCAATAATTCCAGGAAGTAAGGTATCCTTACCACAGGAAAGGTAGAATCATGCTTGCCAAGAAGACTTCAAAAAACCAGGTGACGCTACCTAAAAAAATCCTGGAGGAGATTCCCGACACGGACTACTTTGACGTGTCCTTGCGAGAGGGGGCTGTCGTATTGCGGCCGGTAACGGTCGCAGAGCCTGGCAGCCGGCTGGCAACCATTCGCCAGAAAATCCGTGACCTTGGGATTGAACCGAAGGACATCGACCGCGCGATCCGGTGGGCCAGAGGCCGCCGAGGACGTCGGCGGTGATCCGTGCCGTTCTGGACACGAATGTTCTCGTCTCTGCCCTGCTCTTCACCGGCCCTCCCTCACGATTGGTTCCAGCTTGGCAAGCCGGTCGCGTTCGACCCGTCGTCTCAGCCGAGATCCTCGATGAGTATCTGCGAGTCCTCGCCTACCCGAAGTTCGAACTGACTCCGGCGGAGATTCGCGGCCTGATCGAAGAAGAACTGTTGCCATTCATCGAAACGGTGCGGGTGAAACCGTCTGCTGTGAAGCGGCTTCGGGATCCAGACGATGCCAAATTCATCGCATGTGCGCGGGCTGCGGGAGTACGCTGGCTGGTCAGTGGCGACGCCGACCTTCTTGATCTGCGTCGGGTTGAATCGGTCGACATCGTCTCCGTGACGACCTTTCTCCAACAGCTGAAGCGAACAAGACCTGCACCTCCGGCTCAGTGACCCCGTCCATCGGGGAAAACCCGATAATCGGCTGGGGGATGTCGTGCCAGAGACACACGGGCCGGATGGTATCAAACCATGGCCCGCTCACAATGAGCGCCCATCAGGCTGTTTTCCTCACCTCTTGTTCAGAGTGAGATTCACCGTTTCTTGACACGCTGGGGCCAGACTGATAGGAGAGATATCGGCGGCAGGCGTGCATGGTTGGATTACGAGCATTGACCGAATTAGCGGCTTCTTTTAGATCAGCGCACGTTGTCGTCCTCTGCTATCACCGGGTTCGAAGCCGTGGGCGATTTGCCGATCAGATGGCCGTTCTCTCGGCGCGCGGGTATTCCGTGCTTTCCCTGCCGCAATTCACGGAATGGCTGAACGGCGCTCCCCTGCCTTCCCGCCCCGCCGCGTTGCTGACCTTCGACCACTGTTATGCCGATCAGCTTGAGAACGCCGTTCCGGTTCTCGACTCGCTGAAGTTCCCGGCCACCTTTTTCCTGACCTCTGTGAGCCTCGTCCACGAGCTTCCGGATGTGGCGGCTCACTGGCGCAATACAGTTCTCTCGCTCACGAAAGCAGGGCATAGCATCGGCTGCCACTCCCACAGCCATCCTGACCTAACCCGGCTCTCCATGACTGAGCTTCGACAGGAGGTGCTGAGATCGAAGCTGGCACTTGAAGACGCGCTGGGCCAACGGGTGAGCGCGTTCTGCTACCCCTACGGCGCCTATGACGCCCGTGTCAGAGAGGTTGTCCGCGAGGCAGGGTTCGACGTCGCGTTCACCGTGGATCTCGGCGGCGTGAAGCTTGGGGATGATCCCTACCAGCTCAAGCGTGTGCCGGTCCTGGGTGAGCCCAGCTCCGCCGAGTTCGGGGTCTATCTCTCCGGGAGATTCCTCGTCTCTGGCTCCGTCCTCCTGTACTGGAAGGTGCGAGAGCGCTTCTTGGACCGAAAGGCTTCTCAGCCGCGGCGAGAAGGATAAAGGCGGAGAGGTCACTGCCCCCAAACGCCATGCGCGTGGTCGGAAACCTAGTCCTCCTGCTTGCAAGAAGCCTCAAAGCCTTGGCCGATCTGTTCGAACGCCTCTCGAACGTCGCCACTGGACTCTTGCCCGCTCTCCTTCCACCTGCTCAACTGGCCGCGCTGATCCGGGAGAATTACGACGCTCTCTATACGCCCGCGTTGCTTCGGTCGCTGGATGTCGAAAATTATCGTCTCCTTCGGTGGGAGACCGAGGTTCTGAGTCGCTATGGCATCTCCTCCGGCAGGATGCTCATCTTGGGATCCGGATGTGGGCGCGAGGCCATTGCCCTTGCCCGGAAGGGCCTCACCGTCGTCGGTGTGGACACCAACCATCCCGTCCT
>VBOO01000206.1 GCA_005877505.1 Nitrospirota bacterium | reverse complement strand
AAGGAGATCGTCGTTCGCCAGGAAGGATGGACGCGCGAAAAAGTATTACAGGTCGCCGCGTCGGCCGAGCAGGGCTCGGAGCATCCGATGGGAGAGGCCATCGTGAAGATGGCCCACGAGTTGCGAATTGCGCTGGAGCCATTGAAGGACTTTACGGCCGTCCCGGGGCACGGCATTCGGGCCACGGTACAGGGCCAGCCGGTGCGCGTCGGCAACCTGCGCTTGATGGAAGTGGACGGCCTTAGGGTCGCCGGTTTGGAGGCTGAGACCGTGAGGTTGGCCGAGGCCGGCCTGACGCCTATGTTCGTGGCCGTGGGCGGCACCGTGGTCGGGATTCTCGCGGTGGCCGACACCGTGAAACAGCATGCCCGCGAGGCGGTGTCGGCGCTCAAGGACATGGGCCTCGACGTGGTCATGATCACCGGGGACAATCCGCGCACGGCGGCGGCGGTGGCCAAGGAAGTCGGCATCGAGCGGGTGCTCGCGGAGGTCTTGCCGGAGGCGAAGGCCTTGGAAGTGAAACGCCTGCAAGGCGAGGGTCAGCGGGTGGCCATGGTGGGCGACGGCATCAACGACGCGCTGGCGCTCGCGCAGGCGGATGTGGGGATCGCGATCGGCGCCGGGACGGACGTGGCCATGGAGGCGGCGGACATCACGTTGATCGGCGACGATCTGCGCGGCGTGGCGACGGCGATTCAACTGAGCCGGGCCACCATGCGCAACATCAAACAGAATCTCTTCGCGGCCTTCATCTACAACGTCATCCTGATTCCCGTCGCGGCGCTCGGCTGGCTGAACCCGATCCTAGCGGCGGCCGCGATGGGCGCCTCCTCCGTCAGCGTCGTCAGCAACGCGCTGCGCCTCCGGCTCTTTGTCCCCGCCACCTGAGCCAGAATTAGGTCACGGCCGCAGAGTCAACCGCCCCTCTGCCGCATCCCGGTTCGCCTGCGCATAGCGCTCCGGGTTGCCGATGTCCGACCAGTACCCGCTCATCCGGTAGCCGTGGAGAAGCTGCCCCTGGCTGAGCAGGCTCGTATACACATCAATGATCGAGCCTGGACCGGGCGGAATGGCGTCGAGGATCGTCTGCTCCATCACGTGAATTCCAGCGAACATGCAGGCTGGCAGCGTGGCCCCCGGCTCTGCCAACGGCGGGTTGTCGTTGATCTGGAGAATCCGCCCGTGCGCGTCGAGGGTGACGGGCCCCCAGGTTGAGGCATCGGGATCGTCGCGGACGGCCAGCGTGGCCAGGGCCCTGGAGGCGCGATGGGCGCCGATCAGGGCCGTCAGATCGCAGTCGGACAGCGTATCGCCGTTGAGCACCAGGAAGGGTCCGTCCTTCAAAAAGGGCGCGGCCTGCTTGATGCCGCCACCCGTGCCCTGGAGCGTGGGCTCGTGCGAGTATGCCAGGCGCAGGCCGAGGCGCGATCCGTCCCCAAGCGCCTGCACGATCTGCTCGCCGAGGTGGTGCAGGTTGATGATGACCTCGGTAATCCCGTGCCGCTTAAGAAGCAGGAGGTTCCACTCGAGGATCGGCCTACCGGCGACCGGCAGCAACGGCTTCGGGAGGGTCTCGGTCAGCGGGCGCAGCCGCGTACCAAGCCCTGCCGCCAGCAGCATCGCCTTCACAGAGATATACCCTCCCCCCACCGAGGGGGAGTTTTCCCCTCTCCCCTTGAGGGAGAGGGGAGGGGTGAGGGGTAGGGGCACGACATGCCGTGCCCCTACTGTAATTCCGCTACATGCTCGGCAAGAAGCTTGCGCAGCGGGTGGAGGTCGCGATAGTGCTCCAAGTTGCGCCTCACGTAGCCCAGGGTCCGTGGGATGTATTGGAGATAGCGATCGTTGTGCTTCTCCCGGCCGATATAAACGAACCGCCCGGCCGCCTTGAGGTTGCGCTGGATGCTGGTCAGGTCGAAGAGTCGCTGGAACATCACCCGGTCGAGCGGCGCGCGAGCCTTGGCCCGTCCTTCCAGGTAGCGGAGGACCAGCTCATCGATCAGGTCCTGCTCAAGCGACAGATAGGAGTCCCGCAGCAGGGACGCGAGATCGTAGGTGGCGGGGCCCATCAGGGCGTCCTGGAAGTCGAGGACGCGCAGGCGCCCGTCCTGCACCATGAGATTGCGGCTGTGGTAGTCCCGATGGGTGAAGACGCGAGGCTGCGTCGCCATCGCCTCGGCGATCTTCCGCATCTCGCTCCGGATGGCGTGACGATCTTTCTCCGGCAGCGCCTTGCCGGCGCGTTTCTCGATGCCATACTCGATGAAGTGGTCGAATTCCCACATCAGGAGCGGCACGTCGAAGGCGCGGCCGAACGCCAGGCAGGCCGGGTCGGCAGGGAAGGTCGCCTTCAGATGGAGCCGGACGAGCAGGTCCACCGCGTGCCGGTAGAGCTCCGGCGTATCCGGGCTCGTCGCATCCTGGCAGGCCTGCGCGAGGTTCACATCACCCACGTCTTCCAGGTACAGGAGCCCGGCCGGCTGATCGTAATAGTACAGCGCCGGCACCGGCACGTCGGCCTTGGCCAGATGGCTCAGGATGTTGACGAAGGGCAGTTCCGTCACCGGGGGCGCGGCGCCGCTCACGGCTTCTTCCGACTGTTTGAACGCTTCCGGCGCGGCCAGTTGCATCAAGACCAGGGTATGGGGCGGGCCGCCGGCGAGTTCAATTCTGAAATAGCGTCGATTGGAGGCATCCCCTGCAAGAGGTGTGGGGGCGACCGTCCGGTCGCCCTTCTTCGCCAGTTCCACGCGAAACGGAAGTTTCGTCTTGATGGTGGTGGCGACGACCGTGTGATCGGGCGAGACGAACGCACTGGCGGCATACGGGCTGCATTATACCATCTCCATCCCTTGCCTCTTGAGGGAGAAGGCACAGTCCCCTCAGCCCACGCCCGGCGTCTCAGTTTCAGTATTGTGCCGCGCCATGATAGACTGGCCGGGGATGTCGTAACGGGCTAGCGGGCCTTGGAGGGAGGACAGCATGAATCTTGCGGACAAGCCGTGCGTGCCGTGCCGGGGGGGCGTGCCGCCGATGGAACGGTCGCGCGCGGACGCGATGCTGAGAGAGCTCGAGCCGGGGTGGCAGCTTAACGCCGAAGGACATCTGGAGCGGGCCTATCCGTTCAAGAACTTCGTCCAAGCGCTCGAGTTCGCCAACAAGGTCGGCGCGATCGCGGAGAAGGAAGGGCACCACCCGGACCTGCACGTGGCCTGGGGGAAGTGCAAGGTCGAAATCTGGACCCATAAGATCAAGGGGCTGACCGAAAGCGATTTCTACATGGCCGCCAAGGCCGACCGGGCGTTCCAGTCCATGGGGCAAGCATCGGCCCAGGCGCCGGCGTAGTCTCATGAAGGACCTGGCCGTTGCGTTCCTCTGGCACCTGCACCAGCCCTATTACACTGACCCGCTGACGAAAACTGCC